>CAZOBQ010000062.1:0-13501 GCA_964578155.1 uncultured Lentisphaeria bacterium | reverse complement strand
ATCGTCAAATGAGATACCTCATATTGACCTAGACCGTGCATACCCAATTTTCAAAGATCAAGGAGAAGCAATTAGCGTTCTCCGCTTTCTAATTTTTGAAAGCTCGCCAATATACTCTCGGACCTATGTGTCAGCAACACCAAAAATGAATTTATTTAAATTTATTTTCAGCGTTATTTTGACGCATGAATCCTGTCTCCTGTCATAAAGCGGCGCGATAATAATCTGCTGACCCACTCATCACAACAACTATTTATAGAATTCCTCAGAAAACTTTATTTTTCCCTTAATAATACAACAACAGCCCTTAGAAAATGGGTTTAAACCCATTCTCCGAGGGCTGTTTGCTAATGTTTTTCAATCCTAGGGTTAAAACCAGGGGCTACTGATAGTTTAAGTAGCATGATTATGTGGCAAGCATAAAAAGGGGCAGGTCACCGACCTGCCCCTTTAATTATTCTTTATTGGCCTAAGCCAAGATTTTTAGCTCTTATTTGAGCAAGGTCATCTTCTTAATAAAGACACCATTGGGTGTTGAAAGACGATAGAGATACAGACCTGCGCTAGCCGGCTTACCGTTAAATCTACCATCCCAAACGACGGAATAGACACCAGGATTCATGTGATCTGAAATTAGAGTCTCTACTACACGTCCACGAATATCTATGATCTCCAAATCCACAGCACCTGAGATTGGCACATCAAACCCAATACTGGTTGATGGATTGAAAGGGTTCGGATAATTCTTGTATAATTTATACTCACCCGGCAATTGATCATCTGTGGCAATAGAAACAGGCAAATATAGATGCGCTCCTGTACGATGTAGATTTCCTCGATGCATTGACCAGAACCTCTTAGTTCTAGCCATCTGGCCTGGCAGATCCAATACACTCAGGTCATCATCTGTACCAACCACAATCTCAGCATCCCCATCTCCATCAAGATCATCAATGGTTGGGGTTCCGTGCACCTTGCTGGACAACTTGGCTGGAAAACCAATCAGGTTACTTCCATCCAGATTTAAACCATATAGATAGTAATCCGTAGCACCAACAAAGATCTCAGCCATACCATCATCATCAATATCTGCGATAACAGGTGAACTGTAGGTAGAACCACCCGTACTTAGAGGCCAACCACTTAATAGTGTGCCAGTATGGTCAACGGCATATATATCTCGGGATGCACCAATGAATATGATCTCCAAATCACCATCGCTATCAATATCACTAACACCAGGATTAATCTTAACATCCTGACCAGAAGCACTATAACTCCACAATTTTGTACCACTGGCGTCATAAGCATGAATATTATTGTCATTGCTGCCAAAGATAATATCTAATTCACCACCTGCACTTCCATCCAGATTAGCTAATACTACCGATGATTTAACAGCATCGTTAAGCACAATTGGAAAACCAGGCAGTTCGAGCCCATCTAAGCCCAAGGCGTGCAGCATCTTGTCTGTACTGGTGGTAACAATGTTTAAGTTCCCATCATCATTGATATCACCAACTGAGACTGCAGCGGTATTGTTTTTACCCAAATTTATCGGGAAATTACTATTAAATGCCGTTCCATCATGATGCAGAATCTCTAAATTTCCGCTGTATGTCATAGCAATGATCTCTAAATCGCCATTACCATCAATATCATACAAGGTTGGTGTTGCCCACATGAATCCATCAGATGTGTAAATCGTTTCGATTTGGCCATCATGTTGGATCACATAGAGGTTTTTATCACGTCCTCCAATAACGACCTCAAGGTCACCATCGCGGTCAACATCGCCAACAGCAGGTGTTGCATCAACCACGTTAGCCAACACAATTGGGAAGCCAGCTAATTCACTTCCATCGATTTGTACGGCATGTATTAGACTGTCATAAGCGCCAAAAACAATTTCTTTGGTTCCATCACCATCCAAATCAACCACTGCATTTCCACTCTTCACAAGATCCGCAGTGAATGGAAAATTCGGTTGCCACATACTGATTTCCACCAAGAATTCAAGTGTGGCGGAATAAGGATGTTCGCTGGTCGGATTTGCAGTAAGCTCCAGCGTAAATGGTATTTTTTCTGAAGGGGCATCAATGGATACTGAGAATGTAAATCTATCCAGGATGTTAACGCCAACACTGCCACTATTTATACTGCTATAGTGACCCAGGCTGTCAGTAATGGTTACATATTCTGAGGTACTTTTCAAAACGGCATCAACATCTGACGCATCAATCCATCCAGGGCTATTAGAGAGATTCACTCGCATGAGAGCCTCTTCACCCGGGGACAGTTGTTTATCTTCAATATCATGGGACATTTGTAAACTATGTGAGTCATAGCTCAGGTCGGGAATAATGAGATGACCAATAGCATTGTAAATATTTAACCTTCCACTACCTAATTGGCCTGCAAAATCAGGATTTATATGATCAATTGGATCTGTCCAATCCAGAAGATTTTGTATAATCCAACTGTTAGAACTATCCGGGAATATTGATTTCAATAGTCCTAGAGAAGAAGCTACAATAGGTGACGCCATAGATGTGCCAGCCCAGGATTCGTAAGAGTTTTCAGTAGAATAAGTAGTACTATGAATACCTTCCCCTGGAGCGCTTATATCAACACCGTCAAAATTGGCAAACCCAACACCATCTCCATAGTTAGCCCAGGAGAATACGTCCGAGAAAGACACTGCCGTAACTGAAAGAACATTTTCATACCCTGAAGGATAGTGAGGATCGCCGTTTGGGGTACCATCAGTATTACCGTTACCAGCAGAGGAAACAATTATGGCCCCATACGTATTCGTAATCAAATTAGCGATAGCTTGATTCGTTGGGCTATAGAAACTGCTGCCCCAGGATGCGTTAATAATGTCAGCACCAGCTTTTGCGGCATATAACAGGCCGTCATATGCATTCCATATTCCCTGATCCAGATCAGAATCAATTGCACATTTCACCGGCATAAGTGTCCCGTTGTAGATGACACTCGCTATGCCAGTAGTGTTATTGGTTGCTGCACAAAGCAGACCGCCAACATGAGTCCCATGGTCAGGGCTGATCAGAAATGGACCCTGCGCACCCATGGGGTCGTTATCGGGGCCCGAGGTAGGTGTGGCACCAGAAAGATCCCAACCCAGGAGGTCATCAACAAAGGTCGTTGGATTCGTATCCCAGTCATCACCATCGATTCCATCCATAAAAGGTGAACTCGCATGGAGTGCATCTTGGAGATCTACTTTTCCATCAACATTTAGGTCTGTTATGTGGGCTACCACTTCAACAGGTGTAACAATGCCATCGTTATCTGTATCAACGCTAGCAAAAATTCCCGCTGGAACCTCGGCTTGATTGACCCAGGTTTGCTTCCACAGATCAGGGTGAGTGTATTGTACACCTGTGTCTGAGCTTGCCAGAATAATATTCACATCGCCAGGGGTAACACCACCAGGGATATCCCAAAGAGCCCATGTTTCCGGTGCTCCAATTTTAGGAAGGAACCACTGAGACGCATAGTTTGGATCATCAGGAATATATGAGGGGCGATTGATGACTTCATGTTCGGTATAGAGCACATTTGAGTCCTCAGAAAAATCTGACATCACTTGATCAACAGATCTTGTCCCCGCAGGAAAGGTCAAGCGGTAGACGTTCGCCAGGTTGATTCCATCAACTACATCGTCGGAAGTAGCAGACGTTAGATATTTCTCCATTTTAACAATATCACGACTCTCAAGTAAGCGATCAAAGCTGGTAGCACCAATCACGGGTTTACCTAATTTCATGGCAGATTTATCAACTACTATGTCTTCATTCAAGACAACTAAGAAGCGATCTTGAAAATGACTTTCGAGTTGTGGGGCTGCATAAATGAGGGAGCTCAACAGTAACAGATTTAGGACTAATAAGACTTTTTTCATATTCATAATTTCTCTTTTCTCAAACTATTGCTACTTGAGCAGTATCATTTTTTTAGTTAACTGAGTACGACCTGCATTCAGTGTATAGATATAGATTCCAGAACTCATATTTGAGCCATCCAACTTAACCGTATACATACCTGCTGACTGCTGCGCCTGAACCAGGTCACTGATCTTACGGCCATTCAGATCGTAGACTGAGACCTGTACATAACTGTTCTCCGGTAAGAAATACCTGATCTCTGTACTAGGATTGAATGGATTTGGAAAATTCTGCTCCAGCGTGTAATGCTCAGGAAGTACTCCTCCATTACCATTCACCTCAATGCTCGTCACCGCAAATTCCCTATCAATTGCGGCTCGGATCATCATATTGTAATTCAGGCCAATTCTAGAGAAATTGTCCCAAACAAAACCGGCTCCCTCGTCGATGGCATAATAAGAATTCCCACTATAGACATCGGAGTCCGCTCCAATTGCTGGAGTGCTCTCAGTTTCTTCAAAGCCTAGATAGAACCCACCATCGTTAACCCAGATCGAGTCGTTGGTGAGATCCATTGTATTCCATCCTGGCTGTACACCAGTCCACTCAAATCTATGCATTTCAGATAGTGGTAAACCATTCACTCCATCGTCATCCCAGATGATAGCAGTAATATTGCCCTCGGATTGATCCGAGCTAAAGATGCTAAACCGTTTTACTATGGCAGGATGACCTGTCGGTAGAAAATACACAGCTTGTCGTCCACCAGATCCAAGGTTAAAGCCATTTTCTGCTATACCATCATCATATGCCATGGTATAAACAGTTGGTGATTCAGGGAAAGCATATACTTCAGGTGAAAATGCACTCTCACTCCCCTTAAAAATAGTCGTGATGGCATAGAAATAGCCGAATCCGCTATTTACGGAAGTATCAATAAACTCAGGAGAAGTCAAAGGTACACCATTTATGGGAGTCAAGTAATCTCCTGTAACTGTTCGACGATACACATTGTAAGTGAAGCCACCCTCAGAGGTGGTTGTTCCTTCAGCAAATAATGCGTAGTTGCCATCTAAACCACCTGTCAATGGAACCATCTCTCCATCAGGATGCCAACCATAGGCTTCCCCTGTTGAGGGAGAATTTCCATCGAGAGCCACATAGGGAGCGGTAATGTCTGTATATGTCCATCCAACATAAAACTTTCCTGAAACAGTAATATTCTCTGCACTTAAATCGAATGTTTGTATCACTCCCGTGACTGCGGGTGTTATCGCCGTACTTTGGAAGAGGATAGATTCATCAGATCCCCAAACCGCAATTTTTATAGGCGCAATACTACCAGCACTACTCAAGACATAAGAAACACTATTAAGTGTGGTTGGGAAAAATGCTTCATATCTTGACGCCCAGCCAGAGCCAACAACTTCACCTGATGTCCAGGGTACTGATCCTGGTATAAAAGCATCATATTCACCATCACCATAGGAAAAGGAAACGGTTTGCGGAAGATTCATATCACTCCAGCTCAATTGAACCTCTCCCAGGTCAGCTGTAGCTGATACTTGATTCGGAGGTGGGATAGTAAGGTTGATATCTTTGTACACACTTATGTTATCGACGTGCATACCGGTTCCATCTCCACCATCTGTATTATCATCCACTCGGGTCTTCCACATCAACTGAATATCTTTACCGGCAAAATCATCGAGTATCAGCGTTCCGCCAACGTTGAACTGCATGCCCTCTTCATAGATCTCCCAACCTGCGGATCCAGGTCTTGGGCTGGCTGGATTACCATAGTCATAGAAAAGATCTGCCCATAATTTGCCCTCTGTGTGAAGGCCAACCTCATCAGAGGCATCATTATAGAGAAGGGTATCAGTGGCTGTAGAAACCAATATATTATCCAGGAAAATTCCTGTTAAACTTGGGTCATCTGGAGTAGAGTATTCAGGATCTGAACCAAAAGCAAAGCGAATAATTACTTCTTGATTGGCGTATGCCGAAAGATCAAAATTTGCATCTATCCAACCACCAGTTGATCCTCCCCACCCTGGCATACCACAGATGTCATTATTAAAGACAAATCCAAAGCCACTGGTAAAATTATAACTTGGAGAGCCAGTAAGAGGTAACCATGTGACACCACCATCACTGGAGATCCGAATATTAGCGGCATCCCAGCCATCGTAATCACATCCGTTTTCATTACCACTTGCACCTGCGGGACCTTCAATCTCATATTTCAACTTCAGATCAAGAGAGGCAGCAGCTGCAGGAAGGGTAATCGGAGAAGTATCAAGAAATTGAAGCCAACCATCACTGTAGCCTTGTAAATCTTCTGACCCACACCACCAAGAAGTCCCACCGTCAAATGCATTGAATCCACTACGATGCCATGGTATGGCATCCACATCGGCTACTTTAAGGAAGTAATAATCTTCGAGTAAACCATCAACATCGTTATCACCATCATAATCAGGGAAATCACAAAATAGGGCAAATTCGAATTTTAGTTCTTCGATATCACTGATTCCAGGTAGGCTAATGACAGGACTTATCAAATCGGAGAGGCTAGCTCCTGTAGGATCATCATCAGCTACGAAACTGTGCGATGGGCTGAAAGAGTTGGCTGTCGTCAGACTCCATTGTCCATCAAAGGTCCAGGCACTTACATCTCCTTCAAGATCATCAAAAAATATATTGACGGAATCTCCAATACCCATGGTGCTTTCAAACTGTGAGTTTGAGTTCACAATATTGGGTTCTATACTGAGTTTTTCACCGAGAATAGATGGGCGTTGATCTATAGATTTTGGTCCCCCCCTATCTGCCATCAAGGTGGAAACTGCCATTAAACCTATAAAAAATATATATCTCATCTTACTCTCCTTAATTATTCTCAGCAATATTAATTCGTATTTGCGAAAAACCCAACGACAATGCGGGTCATTTGATCTAGTACAAGTGCCTTAAACACAGGTGCAAGTCACGCTTTTCGATCTAGCCAAAGACCATTTGGGTCACAACCACAGCTGCAATAATTCCTGCAAGATCGGCAGTGAGTGCAGCTGGAAGTGCGTGACGGGTCTTTTTTACACCAACAGAACCAAAATAGACGGCAAGAATATAAAAAGTAGTCTCAGTTGATCCTTCCATCACGGCCGCCATACGGGCGATAAGAGAATCAGGTCCATGGGTGTTAATGAGTTCAGATACAATGCCCATGGCTCCACTACCACTTAAGGGTCTCATTAGAGCCATAGGAATCACTTCACCTGGCATACCGATCCAGGATGTGAGTGGAGCTAAAAGACCAGTTATTACATCCAAAGCCCCAGAGGAGCGAAAGGCACCGATTGCCACCAGGATAGCTACTAGGAATGGAATGATCCTTATGGCTACGTTAAATCCTTCTTTGGCACCTTCAGTGAATACTTCATATACCTTGATCTTCTTATACCAGCCATGTCCAACAATGGCTAAAATTAGAATGGGGATTGCTACAGCAGAAACGCCATTGATAATTCCTTCAAACATATCAGGCCTCCTCCCCTTCTACTACCGGCATGCGGTACTTGGGAAGTTTTTGGAGGAGTTTAATCATAATAATAGCCACTGTTGTTGAAACACCTGTTGCCAGAATAACAGGGCCAATAATCTCAGCCGGATTGGACGCATTGGCAGCAGCTCTAATACCGATGACCGTAGCAGGAATAAATGTAACGGAAGATGTATTCAGGGCCATAAACGTTGCCATGGCATTGGTAGCTGTATCTTTAACTTTATTCAATTTCTGGAGCTCTTGCATGGCTTTGAGTCCAAGCGGAGTAGCTGCATTTCCCAATCCCAGCATATTTGCAGCAATATTCATGACCATGGCACCCATAGCAGGATGATCTGGTGGAACATCGGGAAATAGGCGAATCATGACAGGACGTACGGCTCGGGCAAATATCTTTACCAAGCCTGATTCCTCAGCAATACGCATTAGACCAAGCCATAGAGCCATAATACCAATTAAACCCATGGCTAGATTTACGGACGCTTTTGCAGAATCAAATAGTCCCTTTGTGAGTGTGGTCAAGGGAACGACACTGGGGTTCATTACAAGCCCCTGGGCACTACTATAGTCAAGTCCCAAACATTGGAACCCAGCAACCAATATCCCACCACCCATCAAAACGATCCAAATGGTATTAATCATGTTTATCTCCCTTACCGGCAATTGACTTTTTACGCTCTATATCAGCCATAGAACGAGTATTCGATCGTTTTTTATAGATGCGGAATATTATGGCAAAAATAAAGATGCCGATAACATATCCAATGGCTGCAACTGTTGTCATGAAAAACTCATAGTGAGCAAATAAACTAATTCATTAGCAATCGAATAAAATCAGTTAATACTATCATGTATGGATAAATAGTGCCTCTCAGTGGAGAAAACCTGAAAATACCTACTCTGTTGGAATTTTGGCTGACCAAACTCCTGAACGGTTTGCCATATAGAACTCATCTGGGCTCTTGAGAGCTATAAACTCGACCAAAGCTCCTCCATGTCGAATTAAGGAGTTAGCTGAATCAAAGATCTGATAGCTTCGCACACCGTATAGTGAGTCCCTTAGTACACTGGTCCAGATAATTGAGTTTGCAGTATCAACCGCCCAGAAAGCGGTATCCGTTTCGATGAGGCTAAAAATACCTGACTGATTTGTGGCGAGCGGTATTAATGCAAGTCTATTCCCTGAAGCGTCTTTCTGATATAAATACTTCTGACCAGAATAATTACTCCCCATTGCCCAATATTGGGTTTGGTCAAATGTATTTGTCACATTCTCACCACTAAAGAGCACCTCTTCTCCTGGTGAAAGAAGCTTTGTATCAGCATTGTAATGGCTCAGGTAATACCATGGAGCACCAACACTTCCAGTTTCAGTAGTATCAACCTGACGCCTAATAGAAACATATTCTCCGCTACCTAGATTTGCCAAACCACTGTGCATCCAATATTTTTTGGGCTCAGGGTCAATGGGATTACTTTTACCCGTTGTAAAATATTCCAATCCATCATAATAGGTTAAGGCCAAGGGACTACCTGAATACTCAGCAAGTCCACGGACAGTCTCTCCAGTTCTCAAACTGAGCTCACGTGTAAGAAGATGAATATACCTGGAAATCTCAATAATATATTCTCTATCGGCAAAATTGATCATCCCCACATCCTGGTTGAACAAAACCAGACCATCTTTTGAGACCTGTAAATTATAACGTCCCCTATAAAGTTCAGGAAAAGAGTAATAACCACCTGAGTCAGTCATGGTAGACATGGGACCCAACATTTCGCCCTGGTATACCTCAAGATGAACCAAGTCCACAATCATCTCATCCACACCTAAGCTATCACTCAAGTACCTGAGTTGACCAGAAAGCTCATAACGGGGCATTTCAGGACCCACAACATCAATTTCCTGCTTTTCCCAACATGCTTGAAAGAGAAAAACAAATAGGGTGAGAAGTATGACTCTAATTTTTATCATAGTTTTAATCCAATACCCATTCGAATGCGTCGCCCCAGGTTCCAGGCTCCTGGATCAGCCAAATCACCACCTACCAGACCGCTGGAGTCAACCCACAGATTATTACGGGCATTCATCACGTTAGTTACTTCAAAAAAACTGGTCATTGCAAGATGACGACCCAACTTGTGTTTTCCATTTAAGCGTATATTCAAATCACTGGTTGGTTCCATCCGTTCATTATTGGGAAAGGTGTAACCGCCTATATCTAATGTGTATGGTAGAGCAGAATTATATCGATACATAATATGTACTGAAGCAACCGTGTTCAATTTGATATCCATATTTGATACAACTGTATGGCGTTGGTCCCAACTCAATGGATACAGAACCTGTCCACGAGGATATAGTTCAGTGTCGGTGAGAAGTGCATCCAGACTGTGGGATGATGTTCCTTTTGCCTGCATAATGGTATAAGCCATGGTTCCAGTTATACGTTTGCCCATCTCTCCGCTGAGATAAACCTCTAAACCTCTGATATACGAACCACCAATGTTGACGTACTCGGTATAGCCCTGTTGACCATAATCCGTATCATTGACCAATAAAGTATTTGAATCGATGAGGTTGATCACATCTTTGTTAAACATGGTCACATCCACAAACCAGGTCTTACCCATGGGCTGGAGATAGCCAAATTCCCAGGCACGGGTTAGAGAAGGCTCGAGATCAGCATCTCCAAGCGGTGCAAAACCATTGGCAATATTCAAGTTTGGATTGGCATAGAGATACTCAAAGGCGGGCATCTGAAAAAAGTAACCATAATTAATATGAAATTTTGTGCCATCCTCCATGATCCAGGCAAATCCAATTCGTGGACTAAGACTCTGTTTGATGGAGGCCTTAGCAACACCTACCGTGTCGACTATCCATGAATCATCAATCTCAGTTTGGGCAAATTCAACAGCAGGTCGTGATGCCTTAGGATCAAAAACATCATACCTCAGACCAGTATTTAAGACAAGATTATCTTTTTCATAGCGCGTCTGGATAAAAGCTGCACCCTTACGTGGGTCGTATTCGTATTCACTGTCATAGAGTAAATAGATTGGGAATCCCCCATTCCAGGTACCCAGGTCGCGCCGCATGACATTCTTCTTATAAAGCTGATACTGGGTATAGCTATAGCCAAACTTGAGCTGCCAGGAGGTATTCAACTGGTTGGTTAAGGTACCACTACTATACAGGTGAACTTCCTGATGATCCATCCACCATGGATATTGTCCAGCCAGAACGTAACCTGAATCAGAAGTAACGGGTATGGATTGGATAGCAGCAGCTGACCCCAAGATAGATTTTAGCACATTGAAGTAGCTAAAATTGATCTCATAGAACATCTGGGATGTCAAAGTATGGCTCAAGCTGATACTTGATCGGATGCTATTCTTCTGCCGCGGTGGCAAATTACCCAGATTGTACTTCCACAAATGGTCATACTCCGACCAATCCTGACTTGAATAGATAGCCTGTAAGGATAATTTTAGAGTATTAGCCAGCACCAAACCACTGATCTTACCTGTCATGTTAACAGCAGAACTCTGATTTGGATTGGACATGATAATACGTCGTACCCCAAAATTCTCCTGCAAGACGCGAGAAACGGGGACACTATAGTCGCCTGATAGGAAGTACGAGAAAGAAGTGAAGGGAATGGGTCCTCCCAGAGCAACATCCAACTTGTAGTCACGTCCATTATACTGTGAAATAAAAGGGTCGTAGGCAGCTGAGTTATCCTGCGCATTAAATTGAATCTTACTAAATATTGTTTCCTGACCTTCTTTGGTGAGAATATTTACAACGCCAGACATGGCATCACCATATTCTGCGTTGAATCCGCCTGTTTGGACAGAAATATCGATAATGGCTGTATTTGGTAGCTCTGACCCAACCTGTCCTTCGATCACTTCCTGAATAGGAATCCCATCAACTAAGTATAACACCTCAGATTTACGACCACCTCGGATGTGCCCAGCAGCGACTCCAGGCTGCATCTCTACTAGTTCCTGATAATTCTGAACAGGCAATTCATCTAATTGTGAGGTGGAGATAAAGCGAGTGGTGGAGGTTAAGTTTTTAACCACACCGAGATACTCGGAAATTACCACAACCTGCTCCCCTTCAATAACAGAGGGCGCCAAGGCAATATGTAGTCTAGTTTGAATGTCTACCAGAGCAGTAACATTCTTTTGAAGATGTAATTTATAGCCCATGAATTGAAATTGAAGATCATAGCTTCCCGGTTGAACATTGTTAACAATAAATTCACCCTTTGAATCTGAGATCGCGCCCTTGGTCGTCCCATGGAGCACGACTTGGACACCTTCCAGGGGTTTCCCTGTATTCTCGTCCAATATCTCACCAGAGATAGTTCCCGTCACTCCGGCAAAAACCATTTCACTCAGTAATAGTAGTAGAATAATAATCTTAAGTGTTGCAGATGGATTGCGGGTCAAAAGTATTCTCCTTAGCAGTGATCCTTTGAGTGGTCTAAAATCCAATAAGTCGTTAAAAGTAACTATATATTCATGTATTACGATAGAAAAACATTAGGGGTAAATGCGTAGGTGATGTCATCCAAGTCAGGCGCCCCCCGTGAACGGGTTACATTTCGACAAGCTCAATGACCGGCCTTGGGTTACTGAGAGGCTTTCATGTCAGGGTTTGATACAGGCTTACATTTCGGCGAGCTCAATGATCGCGCTGGGATTATCCGCCAGAATATTGTGGGCTACATCGCGCAGCAGCATCCTCATGTTCTAGATATGTCCCTGTGGTTTTATACTGCGAAGGCGGAAAAAAACAAAAGAGGCTGCCAATGGCAGCCTCTTTTGGTAAAGCATATATCAGACGCTTATCTTAGATAAAGCATCTTACTGGTTGATGTGAAATCACCAGAAGTCATCTTGTACATGTAGATACCTGAGGATACTGGAATACCAGCAGCATCAAGACCATTCCATGTAACATTGTATGAACCAGCACTGTACTGATCGTTTACAAGGTCGAGTACTTTCTGACCAAGAACATTGTAAACAGTGATCATTACCTCATTTGAAGTTGGAACGTCAAATGCGATAGTGGTGCTTGGGTTGAATGGGTTAGGATAGTTCCTACCCAAGGCATATTTGTTAGGAACGATTGAAGAGACCTGATCGATAGATACTGTACCGAGGAAGTTCTCAATCATTGTAACTGCAGATGCCTCTGGCATGCGTGCAAAGCTGAAACCTAGAGTATAGGTAAAGCCATTTGCGATACCAGTATAGTCATACCAGTATGATGGGGCACCAATAGCAGGACCAATGTCACCACTAAAAGGTTGCTCATCAGCGTATGGACCAGGATATCCAGCAGGATCAAAGATATCACCATACAACCAGATAAAGGTTGATGTGTCTGTACCTACGATGATCTCATCCACGAGGGTAAGTGTATCTAGACCTGCACCAAGATAGGATGCTGTGTTAGGTGCGATATCAATAGGATCATAGTCGTTACCAACCCATGAGATACCTAGTACATCATATGCAGTCTCACCAGGACCGAATCCAACATCAGACCAATCTGTCCAGGTACCAAACATTTCTTCAGATGAATAGAGGATATGTCCATCATAAGAAGATAGAGGATTGTCAAAGGTATTCGCTGGGAAATAGGCGCCATCCCAGTCACCATAACCATGCCAGATAACAGCATCATATGCACCAAGAACTGAACCTGCATCCATAAGATACATTTCGTCCACATCCCAGGTGTCAACGGTCATACTAGCATTTGCAACAGCAGATGCAACATAGCCAGAAGCTACACCATCAACACTCCAGCCATAATGCCAGTCGTAGTAATCATCACCAACATACAGAATGTTACCTACAGGTGTGAAATCAACTTTCCAGACATCAAAATCATCTGAATAGCCAATAAGACCGTCATTATCAGTAGCACTGATAAAGTAGGTCATTGTGTCATTAAGAGCTAGGGCAGGTATTGTAGCTACTCCACCTG
>CAZOBQ010000061.1:0-13502 GCA_964578155.1 uncultured Lentisphaeria bacterium | reverse complement strand
CGGTTTGAGAGATGGCTGGTTTGATAAGGATCATGATCGGACGGACTGGGAAACGGAAGTGGTTCCTGGAGATTGGTCTGATAATAATTTTGATGGTTATGCCTGGTACGCTACCAAGATACAGGCTGGTAATTATCCCTCCGGATATAAACTGGCGCTTGTTTTTGACTCAGTAGATGACAATGCCTATATCTGGCTGGATGGTCGCTTATTTGGTGAGCAAATTGGCTACGGCGTGAAATTCTTCTTTGACATTGGTGATAAACTAGGTGATGGTCAAGTCCACGATCTGGTGATTCGGATCGAAGATTTGGGTGGACCCGGTGGAATAAATAGAGATGTTTACCTTCAACCGTATCAAGATGAGACTGAGTTTTATTGGTCTGAAGCCAGTCAATATCCTGCACCCGAAGCTCCTGAATGGGTGAAAAACGCAAATATCTATGAGATATTTGTGCGTTCACACAGCATGCGTAGAAATTTTAGCGTAGTTAAAGCCGACTTGAATCGTATCAAAAGATTGGGTATTGATTTGATCTGGTTGATGCCTATTCATCCTATCGGCGATAAAAACCATAAGGATATTGTCGGTTCACCTTATGCGGTGAAGGATTTTTATGATGTAAATCCCCAATTCGGTGATATGGAAGATTTTAAGGATCTGGTCAAAACCATTCATGAGAAGGATATGAAGATCATCCTCGATATGGTGATGAATCACACAGCATGGGATAATCCTTTGATTGAAGAGCATCCAGACTGGTACACCTACAATCAAGCAGGAGAGATCATTCCACCCAGCGATGGCTGGTGGGATGTTGCCGATCTGAATTACGATAAACCTGAGCTCAGAAAATATATGATTGACATGCTTGTCTTCTGGCTTGAAGAAACGGGTGTTGATGGGTTTCGGTTTGATGTTGCTGAACTTGTACCCAATGATTTCTGGGCAGATGCAAAAGCAGCCTGCCAGGCAGTAAATCCTGACGTCTTTTTTCTGGCTGAAGGGGCTGAGCCAGATCTTCATCTGAATGGTCATGATATGACGTACTCATGGAATGTTTGGGATAAAGTAATCCAAACCACTCAGGGAAATGCCAGTGTTAGCGAGATTAAAAAAACCTATGATTTTGAACAATACACTTATCCAGAGAACGCACTTCGGATGCGATTTACTGAGAACCATGATAAGACCAGATCACGGGCTCTTATCGGAGATTCGAAGCTAAACAAAACTGCCTGGGCATTTGTTGCCCTGATGAAGGGGAATCCACTAATCTATGCTGGCCAGGAAGTGGGCGCCAAGGAACAAGTGGATATCCATAAAGACGGTGTGATCTATTGGTCCAGAGCTGACCGGGATTTGGAACGAGCCATGGGGGAGGTCCTTGCGTTGAGGAAAAACTGGATCACCCATGATTCACCCTTTGATATTTTTCTTGCCAATGATGAGAAACAGATCATTGCTTATAAACACGGACCACTCCTGAATTTCTTTAATTTTTCCAGTGATACTTTCAAATTTTCAGCAGCGGGGATGGAGGAAGTCATTTACGGAGACTTACTGCTCAACGCAGACAGTACTCTCTCATTATTGCCTATGAGTTTCGGAGTTATTAAGTAAAAAATATACAAGCATCCTAATATGCTTTTTTCTACTCATGAGCACTCTTATTACCTAAGACCTACTTGGCGGTAAAATAGAGATACCCCAATTTCAAATTGCTATCGGCTGTCAAGATGACCATGGCGGGGCTGGGATTGGGGACTTTCGGGCAGTGGAAGAAGTTGGGACAGAATGGTCTGGTGGCGGGAATAGCAAGCTAGCGGGCTCAAATGTTTATGATTGGCTCATTCCTTGACCCATTCCGCAAATGTCCGTTCTATGACACATACTGAGAAACAAGTTGGAACATACAGCCCCTACCCCATATTAACTACCTGTGAGACCAAAAACGAAATATACCGCCATTATTGTACTCATGCTTCTTGCTGTTATGCAGGTATTGCCCTTCATACCCACCCATGATGTTTGTCTGGCATCTTGTTGTGATCAAGCTGTAAGTTGTTGTGATACAGAGGAGTACAGCGGTTGTGAGATGGCTATGACATCCTGTAATATGAGCATGTTCATTCCACTGGTCTCTGCTCCGCTCATCAAGGTTGAATCCAATGTTCAGCTAGATGTCGCGCTGAATCAAACGGTTTCGACTGAATTGTCAAACATGGAACAGCATGTTGATGTTCCAATTGTTATGCTTCACGACGAAACCGCCCCTCCGGGGAATTTACCGCTCCTTATTTAAACCTCTTCAAAATCTAGGATAGAACGCAGGGCAGATTGCTCTAGCATGTTTGTATTTAAAAATTCCTGATTTGGAGATGTTAATGTGTATCAGTTAATAAAGTCGAATAGTAAATATTGGTTAAATAGCTGCTTGGTACTCTATGTACTGACCTCCTCGCTTGTTTTTGCGGGTCAGAACGAATCACGAGAGAAGAATGCACAATGGCTAGACTTAATCGAACAAGATCCAGTAGAGCAGCTTGGGCAAATTGATGAATTTAATGATCTGGTTCGGGTCGCTCTGAGAAATTCTTCCCAGCTTAAAGCTCAATATGCCGAATGGGAGATGAAAAGGGAAGAGGCTGGTACCATTATTGGTCTTCCTGACCCAAGTCTATCACTGGGCTATTTTATTGAGCCCGTTGAAACAGCTCAAGGACCTCAGAGAACCAAAGTATCACTGGGCCAGACAATCCCCTGGTTTTCTAAGACGAAGGCCAAGAAGCAGGCAAAATGGGCGCGAGCTGAGCAAGCCTATGAAGCACTGGAGAATACTAAGCTGCATCTCATTCGAGAGCTTAGCGTATTATGGGCAGAAGCGCTGTATCTACAGACCAGTAGAAGGATCACTGAGCAAAAGTTGGCACTGGCTACAGATTTGGAAGCAGTTCTGCAAACTCAATATAAGAGTGCCTCAACATCTCATCAAAAATACGCTAATACCCAAATTCAGACGCTTGATCTCATAGAACAGCTTCATGGTCTCCAGGATAAAGAATATCGTGTTCGAATTGATTTGGGGGCAATCCTTGAGATAAATACGCCCGTAGCAATTCCACGGCTTCAGAGGCTCTCGGTTTCAATGATCTCTGGTGATAGCCCTACCAACCCGCACCCTAGACTTACAGAACTTGATCATCTGCTTCAGGAAGCTCAAGCACAACGAGCAAAGACCAGGGCTGACTATATCCCTGATCTGCGAGTAGGTTTGGACTATATCCTGACTGATCCAAGAGTAGTTAGCGGGGTCGAGATCGCTGACAGTGGCCAGGATCCTCTCGTGTTCTCTGTAGGTTTGGCCTTGCCCGTTTGGAACTGGGGTGCCAAACGATCAGCCGTTGAAGCCTCGAAATGGCAAGAAAAACGTGTTCAGGCTCTAAGAACAAGAGAAACGATTATTCTTAAACAAGAGTATGAGAACGCAAACTCATTGTTAACTGAAAATTTGAGGCAGATGACCCTCTATGAGGATGACCTGCTTCCGAAGGCACACGAAATAGTAGAGGTAATGGAACAAAGCTATATCAGCCAAAGTGTTAATATTGAAACCTTCACCAAAGCTCGACAAAATTTACTGGATCTAGAAATGAAATTGGCAAAAGCCAAACATTCTGCAGCCATCCAGCAATCAGTTCTGACCTATTTAAGGGGTGAGTAATATGAAAATATTTATAAATAAATATATGGGAAAACTACAGCCTTATTTAACAAGTACTTGGGCAAAAATGGGAGCAATCCTTGTTCTAGGAATGATAGTGGGGAGCTTCTTGTTCTCAGGTGAAGCTGGCTCAGAGATGGCCAGGGATGATCACTCAGACCATGCTGATGGTACGGTTTGGACATGCTCAATGGATCCTCAAGTCAAACTGGATGAACCGGGGCAGTGCCCGATCTGTTTTATGGACCTAATTCCCCTGACAACACCGGAAGCTTCTGAAGGTACCGGTGAGATCACACTATCTGACGCAGCTGTGAAACTAGCTAAGATCGCTACTACTCCTGTTAGGCATGGTTTAGCTCAGAGTGAAATTCGCTTATCAGGAAAAATCGACTATGATGAAACCCGGGTTAAAAATATATCAGCCTGGTTCCCCGGTCGAATAGAACATCTGTATGTTGATTATACTGGGATTCGAGTAAACAAGGGTGATCACCTTTTAGAGATCTATAGTCCGGAACTTTACTCAACCCAGAGCGAGTTATTGCAGGCTTATGCTCGAATGAACCAAACCGAACAATCAACTACAAGCCAATCATCCTCCAAGTCTGCGTATAACGCAGTCCGTGAGAAGGCGAAGCTCCTGGGACTAAGCAATGCCCAGATAAATGGAATCGTACAACAGGGTAAAGCGCGTTCGGTGCTGCAGATCAATAGTCCCATTACTGGATTTGTGACCCACAAGAATGCTGTCGAGGGCAAATATGTCAAAACAGGAGAGCAGATCTATTCTATTGCTGATCTGTCAAAAGTATGGCTGATTTTGGAAGTCTATGAGAAAGATTTACCGTGGCTGGCGTACGGACAGGAACTCAGTTTCTCCGTAATGGGTTTACCTGGCAAGACATTTACAGCCCACGTCTCTTATATCGATCCATTGGTGAATCCTCAAAAACGAAGCGTTACGGTGAGAGCTGTTCTGGATAATAAGCAGGGTCTCCTGAAGCCAGGCATGCTGGCAGAAGCTACCATCATGGTAACTCTCAATGGAGAAGGACACGTTGTCACTCCTGATATGACTGGACAATGGGCTTGCTCTATGCACCCTGAGGTAGTTGAAGACCATCCGGGCGATTGCTCAGTGTGTGGAATGGATCTTGTTCCCCTCGAGGAAATTGGTGGCAGTTTCGCTACAGCTTCCAACGCGATGCTCATCCCTGCTTCTGCAGTATTGAAAACAGGTAAACGGGCTCTAGTCTATGTCAATATTGAAACATTAGAGGTGAATCAATTTCAGCTAAGAGAGATTGTCTTAGGACCAAGAGTTGGAAGTGAGTACATCGTGTTAAGCGGTTTATCTCATGGAGAACTGGTTGTCTCAAATGGTAATTTCAAGATTGATAGTGCCATGCAGATTGCCGGTAAACAGAGTATGATGAGTGGCGATAAACCGACCGGTGCTGCTCCAATGGGTCATGATCATGGGAACTAAACAAAAACCTAGCATGTTGGATCGTTTGATTGGTTTACCTCTGGAAAACCGACTGATCACACTGATTCTTTTCGTATCTCTCATGATATGGGGAATACTAACAGCTCCCTTTGATTGGCAAATCCCTGGAATTGATCGTTCACCGGTTCCTGTGGATGCTATTCCAGATATCGGAGAAAACCAGCAGATCGTCTTTTCTAAGTGGGCTGGACGGTCTCCCCAGGATATAGAGGATCAGGTAACTTATCCTTTAACTGTGGCACTTTTGGGTACGCCAGAAGTCAAGACAGTCCGATCCTTTTCCATGTTCGGATTCTCCACTATTTATGTGATTTTCAATGAGGGTGTCGATTTCTATTGGTCCAGGAGCCGTATTCTTGAGAAGCTCAATGCTCTACCGTCAGGAACCTTACCTGAGGAAGTAAAACCTGCTCTGGGACCAGATGCTACAGCACTGGGACAGGTCTTCTGGTATACTCTGGAAGGTAGCGATGAACAGGGAGAAGTGACTGGAGGGTGGGATCTTCATGAACTACGCTCCATCCAGGACTACTATGTAAAATATGGTTTATCCGCTACAAATGGTGTTGCTGAAGTTGCATCTATTGGTGGATATGTCAAAGAATACCAGATCGATGTGAATCCCCAAGCGCTCCGTCACTATGATATATCCTTGCTCCAGGTCTTTCAAGCAGTCAAGGATGCCAATAATGAAGTTGGAGCCAGAACCGTTGAAGTAAACCGGGTTGAGTATATGATCAGGGGTCTTGGTTTTGTTAAAAGCCTGGCAGATCTTGAAGTAACCGTCTTGAAAGTTGTAGATAATGCTCCCATAACCATAGCAGATGTGGCTCATGTCAGTTTTGGCCCTGCTCTAAGACGGGGCGCCTTAGACAAGGCCGGCGCTGAAGTGGTTGGTGGTGTTGTGGTGACCCGCTATGGAGAGAACCCGCTGGCCACGATCAATGCTGTTAAAGAGAAGATCCTAGAAATCTCCCCTGGTCTTCCCAGTAAAACTCTGGCTGATGGTCGTACTTCCAAAGTTGAGATCATCCCATTTTATGATCGATCCGGTCTGATTTATGAGACTCTGGGTACTTTGAACCACGCCCTCCGTGAAGAGATAATCATCACCCTGATTGTCATTCTTATTCTGCTCATGCATTTACGTGCTTCAATATTGATCAGCATGATGATGCCGGCAGCTGTATTGGTCACTTTTATCGGCATGAAATTATTCCATGTGGATGCCAACATCGTGGCCTTGTCAGGAATTGCCATCGCCATTGGAACCATTGTGGATATGGGTATCATCATGACCGAGAATATCCTCAAGAAACTGGAGAACAATGATAGCTCAGATAGTATCACTTCCAAAATTCTTGAAGGAGCTCGGGAAGTGGGACCGGCAATTCTCACAGCTGTTTCTACTACTGTGATCAGTTTTTTACCAGTTTTCACCATGGAAGGGGCTGAGGGCAAGCTCTTTAAACCTTTGGCCTACACAAAAACTTTCGCTCTGATCTCATCAGTGGTGCTGGCTATTCTCGTCCTACCCATGGTTGCCAGCTATATGTTCTCAGGAAAGTCTCGAAAGAAATGGACCAGTTACAGCTCCTATTTGTTGTTGTTAGGAGCCTCTATCTGGGTAGGGATATCCTTCAATTTTATTGTTGGTTTAATCTTGGGTTTGATAGCTGTGCTTCAACTTTTAAAACCCTGGCTCAAAGAATATCCCTGGCTGTATCACACTAAGACCCTGAATTATTTATTGGTTCTGGATGTGATCGTATTGTTATCGCTAACCTGGGTACCCTTGGGTTACGAATATAGCATGTTCTCGAACTTTTTGTTTGTGGCAATCCTGGTGGGCTTCATCCTCTGGTCGATCCAGAGTTTTACATGGATATATCCAAAGGTTTTGACCTGGATGCTGGATAACCGTGGCTACGCACTTTTTTTACCGTCAATGCTCCTAATCTTCGGGCTTAATGCCTGGCTTGGGTTTGATACGATCTTTGCCTGGTCTCCAGATTTTATGAAACAGACAAGACCTTACCAAAAGCTAGTTCATACTTTTCCAGGTTTAGGGCGGGAGTTCATGCCTCCTTTGGATGAAGGGTCATTCCTTTACATGCCAACAACAATGCCTCACGCTGGGATGGAGGAGTCTTTAGATGTTCTCTCAACCCTGGATCAAGCCCTCAATTCGGTTCCTGAAGTAGAGGAAGTCGTGGGCAAAATCGGGCGTGCAGAAACACCCCTGGATCCTGCACCACTGTCGATGATAGAATCGATCATCACTTATAAATCAGAATACAAACAGGATCAAACTGGAAATGTTCTTCGATATATGGTTGATGCTCATGGCGAGTTTGAACGCGACCAACAAGGTGGGTTAATTCTTGATGAAGGAGGAGTACCTTATCGTCAGTGGCGTCCTCATATCCGGAACAACCAGGATATCTGGGATGAACTGATTCTGGCTGCTCAGCTACCGGGAACCACATCCGCTCCAAAATTACAGCCCATTGCCGCACGCATCGTGATGCTGCAGAGTGGTATGCGGGCACCCATGGGAATCCGGGTTCAAGGCTCAGATATGGAAAGCATGGAAGCTTTTGGTTTGGACCTTGAGCGTCTCCTGAAAGAGGTACCATCTGTCAAAGCCAGTGCTGTTTTCGCAGACCGGATTATTGGAAAGCCCTATCTTGAGATCGATATCCACAGAGATGCTTTGGCTCGCTATGGTCTTTCCATCAAGAACGTTCAACAGATCATTGCTGTGGCGATTGGCGGCAAACAAGTGGGAACAACTGTTGAAGGTCGTGAACGTTATCCCATTCGTGTTCGCTATATGCGAGAATTCCGGGATGATGATGAGAGTTTTGAATCGATTCTGGTTCCGACCCGTTCAGGGGCTCAGATACCTCTGGGACAGTTGGCTACCATCCAGTTTACACGTGGTCCTCAAGTCATTAAGAGTGAGAACACCTTCTTATTGTCCTATGTCCTTTTTGACAAGCTGGACGGCTACGCAGAGGTGGATGTTGTTGAGCAGGCCAGAGGCTATTTGGAAACAATGATCGAGTCCGGGCAACTGAAAGTTCCTGAGGGAGTGAGTTATGATTTTACGGGTTCATATGAGAATCAAGTACGAGCTACCAAACGGATGCGAATCGTCCTGCCTCTGGCGTTAATGTCCATTTTTGTGATCCTTTACATGCAGTTTAAGCGTGCCTCAACGACCCTGATAGTTTTCTCAGGCATTTTTGTAGCTTGGGCGGGTGGATTTACCCTGCTTTGGTTGTATGGTCAGCCCTGGTTCATGGATTTCTCCATTGGGAGCCTACACTTTCGAGAGGTATTTCAGATTCATGAGATCAATTTGAGTGTTGCTGTCTGGGTTGGGTTTCTGGCTCTATTTGGTATTGCTACTGATGATGGTGTACTGATCTCTACTTACCTGGATCAGCAATTTAAAGAGATGAAACCAACTACCAGGGCTGAGATTCGGGCTGCAGCGGTCCTAGCTGGGAAAAGACGTATTAGGCCTGCCATGCTGACAACTGCCACTACTCTGTTAGCCCTGATTCCTGTATTAACATCCACAGGGAGAGGTGCAGATGTTATGGTACCCATGGCTATTCCATCATTTGGTGGAATGCTCTTTGCCATTATGAATACATTTGTAGTGCCAATCATATATGTTATCGTAGCCGAACGTCGACTAAAGGTAAAAAGTTGATGATATTTCATAATGAGGAATTGGATATATGAAAGTCGCCTGGTTAGCATTTGCAGCAATATTTATAGCCGAATTGGGAGATAAAACGCAATTGGCCATTCTGGCCATGACCGGTCGAGGATACTCAGCTTGGTCTGTCTTTTTTGGTTCCATGCTCGCCTTTGCTGTATTAACTGGCATTGCAGTGTTGATAGGAGATTGGGTGCAAACCAGGATTCCTGCAGAAGCGATCGCTAGAGTTGCTGGCGGTAGTTTTATTGTCATCGGCGTGTTAATGTGGTTTGGAAAAATTTAGATAGGATGAAGGGAATATAGATAAATGAATAAACATGTATTTACTGTGAATAATATGACCTGTAACGGATGCGTATCAACGATTCGACAAGGTCTTGAAGCAGATACTAGAGTCGAGACGGTTGATATCAAATTATCGAAGAAAAAGGTGACCGTTGAAGGTGATCTGACAACAGAGGAAGCAGCTGAGCTTATCCGTAATAGTGGATATGAGCCAGAAGTTGGTTCCCCTAAAAAGGGAATCCTTGGGAGTCTGTTCTCCAGCTGATGCAGGCTTGGTTACACATAATAGCCCATTTTGCTGTCCCAGCTTTTGTTGCCCCTGGTTTGGTAAAGTGGCTAAAGCTTCCACGGGTATGGGGTTATTACTGGGTTATTTTGGTCTCAACCATGGTGATTGATCTGGATCATCTTTTAGCTGATCCGATCTATGATCCAAGCCGATGTAGTATCGGCTTTCATCCATTACACACAGTGTGGGCAATCGGTGCCTATATTATTATGCTGTATCCACAAAGGACACGTATTGTTGCTATTGGATTGTTGATACATATTGTACTGGATGGAATTGATTGTAAGATGATGTAAGTTCTAATTTTTAATTAAATAAATAAAGGAAATAAGAAATGAAGTATTTAATGTTAGGGATCCTGTTTTCAGCACTTTTGATTGGTTGTGGAAGTGATAAAAAGGCTCAAGCTGACGAGCACGAGGGTCATAAACACATGCAAGAAGCTAAAGCAGAGGCAAGTGCTGAAAAACTAATCTATTACACTTGCCCCATGGAATCGCATAAACATATCCACAGCAAAGAGCCAGGCTCATGTCCTGAGTGCAATATGACTCTGGTTGCAGGTGTTATTACCTCAGAAGACAAAGCGGAGTATTATGGGTGTCCCATGGAAATACATAGCCACGTTCGACATGATCAACCCGGTAATTGTGCAGAGTGCAAAATGAAATTAATGCCTATGCGTTTGCAGAAGGGTTAAAATACACTTTTTATAAAATTGATTCACAAAGGATGAGCTTAGGGTCAGCTAATTCTATTATTAATAACAGGAGAGGGCTGGTCTAGCGTACCAGCTTAAAAAGGGGATATTATGGAAGATGTTATTGAGCCTATTCTAGAGAAATTGTTAAGCAATCCGATGAACATCGTTATTGCAGCTGGGATTGGTCTTTTTTTCTTTCTATTCTTACTGAAAAAGCTCTTTAAAATAGCCATGTTTTTTGTGTTTCTGTTTGTGGTTTATGGAGGGTACCTATACGTGACAGGCGTGGATGCATCAACAGCACTTGAAAAGGGTAAAGCTGTCATTGAGGATATTGATGAGGCTACCCAAGAAGCTCGAGATGATGCTATTGATAAAATTATTGATGAGATGGAAGAGCAACTAAAAGAAACATCGAAGAAAAAATAAAAACTTACCTGTCCTAAGGGCGGATTGCGATCCGCCCGAACAGCCGTAAAGCAAACATTTTCCTAAACAAAACCCGCCCTAGTATGAATAAGGGGTTTGTTTAGATAGCGTTAAGCCGAGTTTCTCGCTTCATGCGATTTCTTGATGTCTTTTAAATCACCTCGAGGAATTGCCGAAATCAGGCGCTTTGTATAGTCAGTTTGAGGGTCCTGATAGACCTTATCTGCGTCACCCATTTCTTCAATCTTACCTTCATTCATCACCACCATGCGGTCAGACATGAACTTGACGACGGATAGATCATGTGAAATGAATATGTAGGTTAGCCCAAATTCATCCCTGAGCTCATTCAGTAAATTTAACACTTGAGCCTGCACTGAAACATCGAGTGCGGAGACAGATTCATCACAAATGATAAACTCAGGTTGCACTGCCAATGCACGGGCAATACAGATCCTCTGTCGTTGACCACCAGAGAATTCATGAGGGTAACGGTTATAGTGGGCTGGATCAAGATTTACTCTTTCAAGCAATTCATCTACTTTTTTACGTCTTTCTGTATCATCTGCATGTAATCCATGAACTTGCATGGGCTCCATTATAGCTGAGCCAATTGTTATACGTGGATTGAGAGAAGAGTAGGGGTCTTGAAAGATAATTTGAATCCGTCTATGCATGTTTCGCAATTCGTCGCCACTGATATGGGTGATATCTTGACCATCATAAATAATTTTTCCAGCTGTTGGTTCAATCAGCCTCAAAATAGTTCGACCTAATGTGGTTTTTCCACAGCCTGATTCGCCAACCAGTCCCAGCGTTTCGCCAGGATAGACATCAAAGCTAACATCGTCAACGGCCTTCACATGGTCTACAACCTTGCTGAATAGACCTTCACGAATTGGAAAATAAGTCTTTAAGCCCTCAACAGTAAGGACAGGCTCCTGGGCATATAGTTCTTTATGTCGTTTGGCAGTTTCTTTAGGTGAGATCACCAGATCATGGATTGTTTCATCAACTGATCGTTTTAATTCAATCATCTCTCCTTGGTCATTCTCATCCATAAAGTCACTAATTGTTGGCAGCAGTTTCAGACGGTGATCCAAAGGAGGACGACAGGCCAGGAGTCCCTTAGTGTAAGGGTGCTGCGGATCAGAGAATATGTCCCAAACTGATCCCTGCTCAACTACTTTACCCTTGTACATGACTACCACATCATCTGCAATTTCAGCAATAACCCCACGATCATGAGTAATAAAGATAATCCCCATATCGTGGGTATCTCTCAGCTTTCGCATCAAATCCAGGATTGTGGCTTGTACGGTCACGTCAAGTGCAGTTGTGGGTTCGTCTGCAATAAGTATCCTGGGATTGCAGGACATGGCCATTGCGATCATAACGCGTTGTTTTTGTCCACCTGAGAGTTGATGAGGATAAGAATCGATAATGCTCTCAGCTCGTGGTAATTCAACCTCGTTGAAAAGCTCAAGTGTCCGGGCTCTCGCCTGAGACTTGGACATCTTTTGATGTAGAATCAAAGCTTCCATAACCTGATCCCCACAAGTGAACACAGGATTCAGTGAAGTCATGGGTTCTTGAAAAATCATGGCAATTTCATTTCCCCGGAATTCACGCATCTCATTCTCAGGGACTTGAGTAAGGTCCACCAGACCTTTGGTCCGGGAATGATACATGAGTCGCCCTCCGACAATTCGACCGGGAGGGTTGGGGATAAGCCGCATTAATGATAAGGAGGTTACAGATTTTCCAGATCCAGATTCGCCTACAACACCTACTGTTCTTCCTTTTTCCAGACTAAAACTGACTTTGTCCACCGCCTTGACAGTACCTTCGTCTGTACTGAAAACAGTTTCTAATTCTTCAATGGTGGTAAGTGTATTTTCTGACATCTGCAGACCTATATATTTAACATTTTTAGTGGCTATTTATAAACTTATACAAGGAAGGAATATAAGTGGAAAGAACGCAGGAAAAAGGATGAAGGCTGATTGGAGTGACTTCATGGAAATAACCAAAGCTATGACTGGAATGGATGAACAAGCGTATATAAGTAACCTACTTAGGTCTATAGAACCACTCGCATAAAGGTGTGGCCTCTTAGCGAAATTTCGTTTAGATGTACGATAGAGATATATATTGTTAGAACAGACATTTATATGAGTTTTATAAGATACAATTGAAAGGAAATATAATGAAAATGAGATTATCCTCAGTCTTGACAGTAAGCATTCTGATCCTGATGGGCTGTAGCCAACAGAATGTGAAACCAGCTGTAGACAATCAGGAAAATGATGCCATCCAGCATGTGAACATGGATCCTAAGACACCTCCAGGAGAAGACTTTTATCGCTACGCAAATGGCGGTTGGATCGATGCTAATCCCATTCCAGAAGAATTTGGACAATATGGTGCTGGTCATGAAGTTTGGTTGAGAAACAATGATCAGGTTAAAGCAGTTGTGACTGACCCCAGTTTAGCTAAAGCTGAAGCAGGAAGTGTTGAGCGTAAAATAGCCGATTTCTATAGCTCCGGAATGGACTCTGTTGCCATTGATGCTGCAGAAACTAGCTCTTTGGATACAGGTCTCGAGAAAATTGAGGGACTAAAGTCAAAAGATGACCTCATGAAATTAGTGGCTTATATGCACAAAACCTCCAGCAATCCCTTATTTGCCATCTACGCAGATCAAGACGAAAAGCGAAGTGAGGAAGTTATCGCAAACCTTACTCAGAGTTGTCTCGGTATGTCAGATCGTGATCAGTACTTGGATGATGATGAACGTTCTGTGATGCTGCGAGATG
>CAZOBQ010000060.1:0-13526 GCA_964578155.1 uncultured Lentisphaeria bacterium | reverse complement strand
ATAATGTTAAGCAAAAATATGCTGATAATGAAACTGTTGAAGGAACTATCTCCCGTCGTATCAAGGGTGGAATGGTAGTGAATATTCTGGGTGTAGATGCATTCTTACCTGGTTCACAGTTAGATGTACGTCCTATCAGAGATTTTGATGCTTATGTTGGAAAAACTTTCGAATTCAAGATCGTCAAGGTCAATGAATTTCGTAAAAATATTGTTGTTTCTCGTAAGGAACTACTGGAAGAAAGTCTTAAAGAGCAGCGCAGCAAATTGCTTGATGAGATCGAAACTGGTCAGATTCTGGAAGGTCGTGTCAAGAATATCACAGACTTTGGTGTTTTCGTCGATCTTGGTGGAATTGATGGTCTCCTACATATTACAGACCTCTCATGGGGTCGTGTTAATCATCCATCAGAAGTTGTTGGCCTTGATGAAGATATCATGGTCAAAGTCATTGACTATGACACAGCCAAACAACGCGTATCTCTTGGTCTAAAACAGTTGAAACCACATCCATGGGAAACTGTGATCGAGAAATATCCTCAAGGAGCAAATATCCATGGAAAAGTGGTTAGCCTGGCTAACTACGGAGCCTTCGTCGAGCTTACAGCTGGCGTTGAAGGTTTAGTCCATATTTCTGAGATCTCATGGACACAGCACATCAAACATCCATCAGATGTATTTAACGTGGGTGATGAGATTGATGCTATTGTTCTTTCAGTCGATCCTGAGAATCACAAGATCTCATTGGGTGTTAAACAACTACAGCCTGATCCATGGACTACCATCGAGGAAAAATACCTTGTGGGTTCTGTCCACGAAGGAACCGTTAGAAACTTGGCCCAGTTTGGTGCATTTATTGAACTGGAAGAAGGTATTGATGGTTTGGTACACATCTCTGACCTGTCCTGGACAAGCAAGATTCGTCATCCAAAAGAGATTGTACAGCGTGGTGACAAGATCAGCGTGAAAATCCTGGATATCTCCCAAAGTGAACGTAAGATTTCTCTCGGGATCAAACAGGCACAAGAGAACCCATGGCCAGAGTTGAAAGGTCGTTTTGCTGTTAACTCAGTCCAAAAGGGTACTGTCATCAAATTGCTCGAGAAAGGTATTATTCTCGGATTCCCAGATACGGATGTAGAAGGAATTATTCTTCTAAGCAGTTTCCGTAAAAAGGAACGCACAGAAATTCTGGATCAATTTGAAGTTGATGCTGAAGTTGAAGTTAAAGTGGTTGAAGTTGATGCAACTGAAAAGAAGGTTGTTGTCAGCCATGAAGCTGCGATTAAAGATAAAGAGCGAGCAGAGATTGATGAGTTCATGCGTGGCCAGGGTCAGGGCAACGATAAACTAGAGATCCCTGATTCAATCGTCAGCAAGATTCGCGAAGCTGAAGAAGCTGCAAGCGAAGAAGTTGAGGAAAAACCTGCTGCAAAGAAGGCCGCTCCTAAAAAGAAAGCTGCACCAGCAAAGAAAAAAGCTGATGAAGCTGAAGTAAGTGAAGAAGAGCCTGCTGAAAAACCGGCGGCAAAGAAGAAAGCTGCTCCTAAAAAGAAAGCTGCACCAGCTAAGAAAAAAGCTGAGGAAGCTGAAGTAGTTGAGGAAGAGCCTGCTGAAAAACCGGCAGTAAAGAAGAAGGCTGAAGAGGAAGAAGAAATCCCTGAAGCTGATGCTGGAGAATAAGGGTTTACTCTTTGATCTAGACTAATCGGGATCTTCTTTCTTCCTGATAGAATCATAAAAGGCGATGTGCATCCAAGTTTCTGGCACATCGCCTTTTTTATATTACATGTAGATTCGATTGAGTACATAGCTGAAAAACCATTCGATTTGTCATCACATAATTCAAAAATAAATACTATATTGACTAGATGTTAAAAAAAGTATTCACAATGGATATTCAAATCAAACTAGGTGCACTGCTGCTAGCAGTGCTACTATGGTTTTTTGTTGTTACGGATATTGAGTACTTCTTTGATCTCGAGATACCCCTACGGATTGAAGGTTTGTCTGATGAGAAAGCTTTCAATAATGAGATTCCAGAAATGATTACAGGCAGGTTCCGAGGGAAAGGGCATACGCTTCTTTGGGCCAATATGACCATGCCACTTTCTGAGACTGGCCTAGTTCTGGATTTATCGAAGACCAGCAATACGCAAGTATACTACTTAAACGAGTATTTTAATGAGCACCCTGATAGATTCATACTCCCTCGTGACTACAGTCTTGAGTTGATTCATATTGTTGAACCTGAGTCTGTATGGGTCAGCGTCGAAACCTTGGACTATAAAGAATTGAATATTAATGTTCAAGCTGATATCATTCCTGCACTTGGATATATGGTTGTCGGTGATATCAAAGTTGAACCATCAAAAGTCACCGTGAATGGGCCAAGTACGTTATTAAAAGAAATGACCAGTATCATGGTTCCACCCATAGAGTTAAGAGACGTTAATACGGATGTCTTAGTCTCATTGCCTCTCACGTTGAAGCCAGAACAACTTTTCAATCTTGATATTAATACTATTACCGTGAGTGCAGATGTTCAGAGTATTGGATCTGTGGAATTTCAGAATATACCAATACGACTCGATAACGTGCCCCCTGGGGTTGAGATATCAGTTATTCCTCAATCAATAGGCCTGGAAGCAGAGGGCGGATTGGATCGTCTGCTTGAATTGGAGCCTGAAGACTTTACTGTTAGCTTTGATTATTCAGAAAACTGGGACCAAAATACTCAATTATATAGTCCAGAAGCTGTGTTACCCATGGGTGTCAAAAGAATTAACCGATTTATCCCTGAAAAAATAGAGATCGTTCAAAAATAAATGTCAGATTCCATTATTCTGGGGATTGAAACCTCATGCGATGAGACAGCGGCTGCCATTTTTCGCGACCACAAACTTATACATCATATTACTGCAACCCAACTTGTCCACACCAGTTATGGAGGGGTTGTGCCAGAGTATGCATCACGAGAACACAACAAGCTATTAGGCCCCGTGGTGAATGGTGTCCTTGAACAAGCCAATATGCACTTGTCTGATATTCAAGGTATAGCTGTGACTCGTGGTCCAGGCTTAGCAGGATCACTTCTGGTTGGGTTGAGTTATGCAAAAGGATTAGCACTGGGGCTGAAAGTTCCGCTATATGGTATCAACCACATTGAGGGTCATATTTTTGCGAATTTCATTGGTGAGGATGAACTACCAGTTCCTTTTCTCTGTTTATTGGTTTCAGGAGGGCATACTCAATTGATTCATGTTGAGAGTGCTCAACGCTACAAATTGATTGGACAAACCCGTGATGATGCTGCAGGAGAGGCTTTTGATAAAGTGGCTCGTTTGCTAGGCATTGGCTATCCTGGTGGTCCACTTATCGATAAGATGAGTAAAGATGGCGACAATAGCTTTCATCACTTCCCAAGGAGTTCTTTCCCTGAAAGTTATGATTTCTCATTCTCTGGCCTGAAGACCAATGTCTTACAGTATATCCAGAAACATGGATCGAATTTCATAAAAGAGCATATTGCTGATATCGCTGCAAGTTTTCAAGAGGCGGTCACAGATGTACTCTCAGACCGTGCTATGGAGGCGGCAAAGGATTTGGGCCATAAAAAAATTGTTTTAGCTGGTGGAGTCGCTGCCAATTCAAGACTACGTGAAAAAATGACTGAATTAGCGGAAAGAGAAGGGCTGGAACTGTTCCAGCCAGACTTACGCTATTGTACGGATAATGCCGCTATGATTGCTTATATGGGTTACTGGAAATCAATGATGGGCGACCCTGATCCACTTGATATTACGGCGATTCCAAATTTAAAGCTTACCTTCGACAAGTAATGAATTTACCATTTGGTTATACATTCGAGGCCGATTTCCATGGTGTTCTGCCACTTTTTGTACTAAGCTTTCTTCTGATGATTGCCCTCATCAGACTCATGAATAAAAGAAATAGTGTAGCAAAAGGTCAGCTAAATAGGGGAAGGTATGGCTTAATCCTATCTCTACGTATTTTAGCCGGCCTACTACTCTTACTCTTAATCTTTAATCCTGACATCAATATGAGTCGAACACGCACATTAGCGAAGAGAGTTGCTGTGATTGTTGATCAATCAGAAAGTATGTCAGTGGCCTGGGAAAAAGATGAAACAGAATTGCTGGCATCAATCTCTGACATTATTTTGAATCTCAAAAATAGATTTGAAATCGATCTGTACAATATGGACGGAACGACACTATTTGAGAAGTCGATGGAGTTTGATCAGGATATTAGTGTCTTTGGTTGGTCACCCATAAAAAGAGGAACTGGTAAGCAAAATATCCATAAAGCAGCCGTCCTTATTTCAGATGGTCACTTGAATAGAGGTAGGTCACCACTGGATCTTGCATGGTCGAAATCTCTTCCAATATTTCCAATACTTCCTCTTAAACCACTGACAAATAATTTGCTTAAAATTTCCAGTCTAGATTATACTGTAATTGATAATACGAATGGCTCAGCCCAGGTCCAAGTTAAGGTTCAGCAAGAAGGTCTGATCGGACAACTCGCTTCCATAGTAATTTATGACGAATCAGGGCATCCACTGTCGGAACAGACATTTCGGATCAACAGTGTTTTTTCGGATATACCCATAGCAGTTCAAACTGGATCAGGGAATGAGTCAAATTTAACAGTATCTCTGTCCTTGGCTGATGGAGATCTTCTATCTGAAAGCCCAGTTACTATCAAGTATGCTAAAAACAAGAAGCAAGTGATGTTACTCAGTGAGTACCTCAATGAGCTGCATAAACAGTTAATTGTTAACTTGCCGGATAGTCTCTATGAAGTCAGCACTGTTCTTGGAACCAGCAACCTGGCTATGGAGATCCAGTTTCAAGCCATAAAAGATATCATTCCGGATCTAATCATACTGAATGAACCTGGTGTTAGCGTTTATAGTGAACTCATAATTGATTTGATAAAACCCAAAAATGGTAACCCTACACCAATAATCGTTTTTCACAGTGGTCAGAAACCCTTAGATTCCAGATGGGAACATTTGCTTGGAGTTGAACACATACTGAATAATAATTCAGGTGAGCACACAATTTTTTGGGATGAAACAAGTTCTGATCATCCATTACAGATTGGATTGATCGGTCAAGGATTTTCAGTGGAGGATTTAATCTCTTTTCCACCCATTATGAGTGGTAACTACGAGTTAATGACTTCAGAATTGCCAGTATTGGTATCAGGTGTTCGAACCAAGTCTCACCCGGCTTTAACAATCGTTGATAAACCACCACAAGCAATTTTTAATGGAGGGAATTACTGGAAATGGTTCTTCCATCCTAAAGCAAATGAATCTTATGCCATATTCTGGGAATATTTGTTGAAATATCTAGATGGTATCGCTGACTTCAAGCCAGTTAGCATACAATTGCCGTCCGACTACGGTGCCACAGGGGACTATATCGTTGCAGACGTTTTGATTAGGGATGTCAATAATACGCCCATTTCCTCGGCCGAATTGAGTGTATGGCAAGCGGATGCAGAGGGCAATACACAGAATCTAGAAATCACCCCCTCACAACCAGGAACATATGGAGTTGAGATTAATACAAAACAGGCTGGTGAATATGTTGTCTATGCTGAGGTATTTCGCTTTGGGGAACTCTGGGGCCGTGACACGAGTAGAATCAACTTGTTAGCTTATAATGAAGAGTATCAAAGCAAAGGTGTTGATAGGGTGTTTTTAGAAAGGTTAGCAAAACATAGTGATGGCGGAGAACTCATTGTAGACAATGCTAAACTACCGATATTGCCGGAGGAACATTATAGTGAAACAGCCTCACTTAAATTCAATGGATTAAGATCAAATGGCATTTTTGGATTACTCCTGAGCAGCCTGATCTTTGAGTGGCTATTACGCCGCAGAAGTGGCTTGTTATAGGGGATTTAACTTTGGGTGAGTAAGCATGCGGTCTATATTGCTGAGCTTTTTTTAGAGACAAAATAATTTGGGGAATTGATGAGTAGAATTTGTGTAATTGGGACAGGATACGTAGGGCTGGTTAGTGGAGCCGGACTCGCCGATTTTGGCAATAGTGTAACTTGTGTCGATATTGATCATGAGAAGATTGATACTTTGCAAAAAGGTGAGATTCCAATTTACGAACCTGGGTTAAAAGAACTTGTAGACCGTAACGTCTCTGCAAGTCGTCTAGCGTTTAGTTCAGACGTTGAGACATCCATTCAAAACGCAGAAGTTATCTTTATCGCAGTCGGAACTCCTACCGGTCATAATGGAGAAGCAGATCTAGCTGCAGTCGAGTCTGTAGCTCTGACTATTGCAAAGAACCTCAATAGCTATAAAGTTATCTGTACCAAGAGTACAGTTCCTGTAGGTACTGGGGCTCGTTTAGAACAGCTGATTTCAGAGAACAGTACCCAGGAACATGAATTTGATATTGTGTCAAACCCGGAATTCCTCAGAGAAGGTTCCGCGGTAAAGGATTTCTTGTTGCCAGATAGAGTTGTAATAGGGGTGAGTGACAAGCGGGCAGAAACCATTTTGCGAGATGTCTATCGGCCCTTGTTTATTAATGAAACACCCATGGTAATTACAAATATTTCTTCCTCTGAGATGATCAAATATGCATCAAATGCATTTTTAGCAGTTAAGATCTCATTCATCAATGAGATGGCAAATCTCGCTGACAAGGTGGGAGGAGATATTCACTCAATTGCACGTGCCATGGGGCTAGATGGTCGCATTAGCTCGAAGTTTTTGCATCCAGGACCTGGTTATGGAGGAAGCTGTTTTCCAAAAGATACTGAGGCTCTTGTTCAGACTGGTGCACAGCACGGTGTGCAGTTCCAAGTTGTGCAAGCTGCCATTGAGGCAAATAAAACCCAGCGACAGATTATTTTGGAGAAAGTTAGGGAATTGATCCCTGATATGCAGGGTAAGAGAGTAGCCGTGCTTGGTCTAGCATTTAAAGCCAATACGGATGATGTCAGGGATACTCCTGCTGTTGAAATTATCCAGGGATTAATGGATATGGGCGCAGAGATCAGGGCCTATGATCCAATTGCGGCTGCAAATATGAAAAAGAATTATTTCCCCGAACTAGATTGTCGTTCCTCGGTAAATGAGACTGTAGAAGGTGCCGATCTGGTCATCGTACTGACAGAATGGAATGAATTGCGAGGTCTTAGTCTTAAAGAATTCAAATCGTTAGTGAAGACACCAAATATAGTTGATGCTCGGAATATTCTCAGTGTTGATCAGCTAAAGGAATACGGATTTAATTACAGGAACGTTGGCCGAAGCTCGGTCTGAGTAGTTAAAAGTTAAAAAATCTCTGAGACCTTTGCGGCTCTGCGAGAAAGAAAATATAAAGTGGGATTTAAATGCAGAATTTGTTAAATAGAATCGAACAAAAAGACGTCACTGTCGGAGTCATTGGACTTGGTTATGTTGGACTACCACTGGCCGTTGAATTTGGGAAAGCCGGTTTGCGTACGATTGGAATTGATGTTGATGCCAAACGCGTAGAAATGTTAAACAGGGGTGAGAACTACATCCAGGATGTTCAAGATGCAGAGCTGAAGACCTTAGTTGATGAAGGTACTTTATCTGCTACCACAGACTTTTCCAGTCTGCAGCAGATTGACGCTGTTTGTATTGCCGTCCCCACTCCATTGAGTAAAACCAAAGATCCTGATATTACTTACATCTTGTCAGTAAATAGTGAATTGGAAAAATATGTTCACAAAAACCTGATAGTCATTCTTGAGAGCACAACCTATCCTGGAACAACACGGGAGTTGATTCAACCAGCATTAGAAGCGTCGGGTTTGAAGGTTGGAACGGATGTCTTTCTACTCTTCTCACCGGAACGAGTAGATCCGGGTAATCCTGTATATCAGACCAAGAATACTCCCAAGGTCATTGGCGGTGTTACCGAGAATTGTCTAGAACTGGGGATGGCTGTATATGACCATGTGATGGATGAGCTGGTACCAGTTTCCTCTCCTGAGGCTGCTGAATTAACAAAGTTGCTTGAAAACACTTTCCGCAGTATCAACATTGGCTTGGCAAACGAGATGGCTATCATGTGTGCCAAACTAGGCGTTAACGTCTGGGAAGTCATAGATGCTGCAGCTACCAAACCATTTGGATTTATGAAGTTTACTCCTGGTCCTGGACTGGGGGGACATTGTATTCCTATTGATCCTCATTATCTGTCATGGAAAATGCGCACTTTGGATTATCGAGCCCGCTTTATTGAGCTTGCAAGTGAAATAAATTCAGCCATGCCTGAATATGTAGTAGAATTGGTCGGAGATGGATTAAACAGGGACTCCAAGAGCATTAATGGCTCAAAGGTATTATTGCTTGGTATGGCATATAAACCGGATATTGATGATGTTCGGGAATCCCCGGCTTTAGATGTTTATGCTCTTCTGGAAGGCAAGGGTGCTAAAGTTGAGTTTCACGATCCCTATGTAAGCAAGATTAAATTTGACTCTCGAATGGAAGAGTCGATTGAGTTGAATACGAACAACTTGGGCGAATATGATTGTGTTGTTATCACTACAAATCACTCTGAGTATGATATTAAGGCGATCGTAGATAATGCAAAACTGGTAGTAGATACACGGAATGCTACGGCGGGTATGAAGAATGGGAAAATTACTCTATTAGGTGGATCTTGATGTTAATGATTAAGAGAATTATGCTGATTGCAGTTTTTACTGCTCTAGGTTTCGCTCAAAACTTTGGCCCTCGCGCGGTACCAGGCGATGAGACAGGGCAAGAAACTGATCAAATGGCCTCATTTGGTAGTGAAAAATTCGCACTGGAGCAAGTGATTGATCCAGTGAAATACATTTTAGCCCCTGGTGACGAGATCGGATTAAATATTCAGACGGCAATCAATCAAACTTTATCTCTCACCATCACACCCACGGGAGACTTATTTATCCCCGCAGTCGGGGTTTGTCATCTTGCTGGATATACTTTAGCGCAAGGATCAACAGTAGTAAGCGAATATGTTTTGAAAAATGCATTTCCTAATGCGCAAGTACATATGGTCCTCGTATATCCCCGCAAGTTCTTAATTCAAGTCAGCGGTGCAGTGAGTCGACCTGGTTTTGTCGAAATAACTCCCCTAACACGACTGGATGAAGTCATATTTAAGACTGAAGGATTTCATCAACTGGCAAAAGAACATGAAATATTAATCCACCGCAATTCAGGGGAAGAAGACGCTGTAAATTTTCACGATTATCTACTCACTGGCAATCTTGCTGCAAATCCTGTTTTTTTAGAAGGTGATCGAATAGAGGTACCCTTTGGTGACCTAGATAAAAATGGAATTGTTGTTCGAGGATCTGTCTCTGGGGCGGGATACGATATCATTTCCGACGAAGAAACGCTGGGGCATTACATAAAACGAAAAGTAATCTTTAATAAGAATTCTGATCTTGACAACGTGACCTTGAGTCGGGAAACATCGTCTGTTTTGACACAACTCACTGTGAATCCTAAGGACTTTGACAATACTGAGTTACTTGCCGGAGATGTAATCAATTTTATGTATGAACGAGGTGTGACAGTTACCGGATTTGTCCAAGCACCCGGTGGCTTCGCATACTACCCAGGCTATTCTGTATCTGACTACATTGCCCTTGCTGGGGGTAATGCTGTGAATGGAAATCCTGGTGCAACTCGCGTTAGTCATCTTGATGGGAGTGTTGATAAGGGAGATGGAGTCATTGTGATGAGCGGTGATATTATCTTTGTACCAAGAACCATGAAGGATATTTTTATAGGTGATATGAGTATTTTGGCGGTCGTTACCGCCTTTGTAACAATTTATTTAACATTTTTAAGTATATCATAATTAAGCATTAACAATGTGCTATTTGGAGAAACCCTTATGTTAGAAACTGTTGGGCTGGAAAAAGCAGATTTTGCAGTAGTTAGGTTGGTATTATAAATGGGATTGCCAGAGAATGATAATCCCATGGTAGTTGAGTTAAGCCCTTTTTATAAGTTAGTTGGTATCCTTTTCCAGAAAAGAAAATCACTAATAATAATAAATATTGTAACAATAGCATTGTCCCTCTTGTTAGTAATAAACCTACCTTTGTGGTATCAAAGTACAGCTATAGTTGTAGTACAAAGCGAGAGTAATGCTGGTGGAGTTGCTGCAATGTTAGCCCAGGTTTCTCCATTTCCCATGGGTCTGGCTGGCGGTGATAAAGTAACTCAATATATGGGATTTATTCAAACGGAGAGAGTGTTGGACTCAATTGTTGTACGATTTGACCTACAAGAACTTTATGAGAAAAAGACTCGCTTCCATACTTACCAACAAGTTCGGGATTTTTTAACAATTACGGACCGAGATGACGGAACATTTGCGATTTCTTATAAGGCTGAAGAAGACCCTGAACTAGCGTCCGCAGTAGCGAATGAATTTTTTAATGAGTTATATGGCTTGGCTATTGATGTGAATCGAGCAAAAGTTAGCAAATATAGATCGTATTTAGAAAATAGCTATAATAGCGGCGAAGAAAAGCTTCAGGTTTTATTGGATCAATTCAAATCCTTTCAAGATTCGACAGGTGTGATCAGCCTTGAGAATCAAGTTCATGCAAGTTTAGGCGGACTTGCTGAGATTGAGTCTGAAAAAATGAAAAATCAGATTGAACTAGAATATCTAATGATGACTTTGAAATCGGGTGACCCACAAATAGTAGATATTAGAAATAGAATTACTGCAATTGATGATGAGTTAAACAAGTATATTGCAACAGGAAAATATTCAAATATTCCCATATTGGAAATTCCTAAATTAAGTATTCAGTACATGAATATGTATAGGGAAGTGGAAGTCCAGGTGAAGATAGTTGAGTATTTAGCATTGCAGCTTGAGCAGGCGAAATCAGAGGAACAAAAGCAATCTGCAGATTTATACCTGGTTAATCCGGCAACTCCTGCTGATTATAAAAGTGAGCCAAAACGCTTAAATGTTCTTGTAGCCATAATCTTCTTTACCAACACCTTATTCATGCTATTTGTCTCAATAAAACGCTATGTTGAGGTTAATAAATCCTTCATAGGACGAATAATAAATAGTGAATAACCGCAGACTACTGTTACATATTCCTGTTGTCCTTTTTAGTGCAATATGGGTAACAGTGATTCCGCTTTATCTGCTGGATCCTTATAATTTCCCAAGTTTATCGTTCAATTCTTGGCTAACTATTTATGCAAGCCACATTTCATTAGTTCTAGGGTATTATCTTCTCCATGTCTCATATTTACCTACCCTTAAGTTTGGTGCTAGTGTTGATAAATACTATATTAGTTTTGAAGAGGCAGGTTTTTCAAAAGTTACATTAGTTCTAAGTATTATCCCTTTGATTGGTAGTATTATTGCCTTTAACATGATCATTGATATGCTAGGTGGCATAGAGAATTACTTCTTTCGACCACTTTATGCAAGACATGCGATTGTTGAATTTCAAAGAGGAACTCTTGCTAATTGGTCGCTCGGGTTTTCGTTTACGAATTATATGATCAGTGTTGGATATCTTACTAGTATCCTTGGGGGAATAACATTTTCATTTGATTCAAGACGTCGATGGATAGGTTTACTCCCACTCATCATAGGATTATTATCAAGTCTTGTCTTTTTAAAAAGATATGCATTTATCCAGTCTTCAACCTTTTGGATGTTCAGCTATTTATTTACTGTACTCTTTTCCGAGTCTTCGGTTAGGAAGAAATTGATACGCAGATTTTTTAGGATGAGTGTGATTATGCTTAGCGTGTTTCTAGTATTTGTAATCACACTTTTAGTCTACAGAGCGTCCCAAGAGAATAAAATATTTGATTTCATCTTTGAAAGTATCTACTCATATTTTGTGGGGGGAGTTGGTGCTTTTCATAATTTAATCGAACTTGATTTACCCCTAACGTATGGTACCACGACATTTAGAAGTCTGTTCAAATGGTTGGACAGGATAAAACTATGGCAGCTGGATAATATTGTTGGATCCCAATTAGGTTTCACAAAAGTGGGAAGCCAATACTTAAACACATATACGTATCTATATAGTATCTATCGCGATTATGGGTTTATAGGAAGTATGATATTCTCTTTTTCATTTGGGATGCTTACAAGGTTTAGTCTAGAAAAATTATTTATGAAATATTCTCTAATGAGGCTATTCTGGGTAGTAACATTTTCTTTTACACTGCTTATGTCGTTTTACTCATTCTTTTTTGATAGTCTCACATCAATAATTCTGTGGGCAATTATGCTCTATTATATAGAGAAGTACATTCTAGCAAATAATTTAATAAAGTACTACAGCCCAAGAAATGGCGTGTGAATATGCGAATTATGCAAATAGGGCCTATACCCCCGGAAATTGGAGGAAAAAGCAGTGGCGGTGTTGCCAGCCATTTATGGGATTTATCACAGCAGTTGGCATATCATCATGAAATTGGAATTTACGCTGATAACTTGTTTATAAAATCTAAGTTTCCAGTTCAGCAAAAAAATATTCCAATATATGGTTTCTCACTAAAAACATTTTTCCAAAATTCAGATATTGCTTTTAAGTATTTGAGTAGTGTTTATAAACTTTATCAGAATCTGGAAAAACTACTTAGCCCTCTGAAAATAATTGCCCGACTTGTTACACTCGAATATGCAATCAACGATTTTAGGCCGGATATTATCCATGTCCATTTGCCTGAGGTAAGATTCCCATTAATATGGAATATTATAGGAAATAAAGTTCCAATAGTTTCTACTATCCACAGTATGAACTCAATAGATTTTACAAATACGCGAAAAAGTAAAAAGTATTATAATGTTCTTCATACACATCTGGACAACAATAGAAATATGATTTTTGTAAATATGCAATTAAAAGAACGTTTCTTAGCAGAATTTTATCAATCGAAAACAGATAATTGGGTGATCAATAATCCCATTGACACAAATAAATTCTTCATGATCGATAGGGCGACCGCCTGCAAAAATCTGGGCTTAAATACATCAGCTAAAATCATACTTTTTGTTGGGAATTTTCACATAGTGAAGGGTATATACACTTTGCTCGAGGCCGGCAAAGAATTGTTAAGCACTACTGATAATGTTAAAATAATGCTAATTGGAGATGGTCCTGAATTTCAAGGAGCAGAAAGATTCATTCGTAAGAATAATCTTGAGTCTACAATTAAACTTCTAGGACGTAAGAACTATTCTTCAATATTAAACTATTATAATTGCGCTGATTTATTCGTCCTGCCCAGTGTGAGTGAGAGTTGGGGGTTAGTATGCTTTGAGGCAATGGGCTGCGGGCTGCCCGTAGTTGGAACATTGGGTGTCCCCATAGAGGTTATCCCAAACAAAAAGATTGGCCTGAGAGTAAAAATCAATAACCCTGTAGAATTAGCTGAAGCGATGAAATACGCTCTAAATCTTAAGTGGGATAAGAATTATTTGATAA
>CAZOBQ010000059.1:0-13819 GCA_964578155.1 uncultured Lentisphaeria bacterium | reverse complement strand
GACCTTTATGAGTACGCTCATGAGCTCTCACCGTGTCGGCGCCGTATGGGCCAATAGGCATCAAGGCGATAAAGCCTTTTCTAAGGTGCCGTTCCCCATCTGGGCCAACAAAAAATTGATGCAAGAAAAACAACCCAGGTTGTTCTCGTTTTAGTAGAGTACCATCCTCATGCCACTGTTTGAGCAGGTTTCGAGCACCTTCATAGAAATCATCCTCAAAGTAATCACCTTCTTTCTCGTCCCCCAGAATGAGTCGCGAACTGTTATAGCGTGACCTGGAAAGCAAGAAACGTCTTTCTTCAGGGCATATCACATCATAGGGAGGGGCAATTACATCGGAAAGATTCGGGAATTTTTCGGGGTTATAGATCGTTCCACAGAACGGAAGAATGGACATTTAGTCACCTCTATTGAATTATCGCCGATATCATCGCAAAAAAGTTAGACGGGCAAAAGAGGAACACAATAACCCATTTATTGTTTTGCCTATTATCTGTAAAATAGTCGACCATATATCGCCTTTTCGTCTTAATAATTCCACTTAAATGGAAAGGTAGTTTGTACTACCGAAGTTTATTATCTACCCATTTTTGTTGAATGTCCTTTTTAAACATACGGGTTAGTCTCGCTAAATCAAACTGATCAAATCATTTCATCCATGATGCCTCCTGGATATATTCGCGCCATGAATATTGTCGCTATTACACCGAATACTCCAGCAGCAGCTCTGGGGATACAAGTTGGAGATGAGTTGCTTTCGATTAATGATCGAAAAATATCTGATGAGATAGACTACGAATTCTATTCTGCAGATGAATCTCTACATATTCAACTCAAGAGAAGCGGTATTGACTTTTCCGTCGATATAAATAAAGGTCTGGATGAGGAGTTGGGTATCGTCATCAACCCAATGTCAATTCGCGCCTGTGCCAACAATTGTGTTTTCTGTTTTGCTCACCAAAATCCACCGGGTGTCAGGGAAGCATTAAATTTTAAAGATGGGGATTTCAGGTTCAGCTTCCTACACGGGCATTATATCACCATGACCAATATGGGACCCAAACAGCTGGAACGTGTTGTAGAACAACAGTTGAGTCCCCTGTACATAAGTGTTCATGTCACGGATGCAGATCTACGCAGGAAAATGCTGCTCTACGGTAAGGATGACAATGTCCTTGATAAGCTACAATTTTTAACCGAGAACAATATTGAGCTGCATACTCAGATCGTACTCTGCCCAGGTTGGAATGATGGTGAAATACTACTTAAAACGCTCAGGGACTTGACACAGTTTGCACCAAGGGTAAAATCAGTCTCAATAGTTCCGGTTGGGATTACTAAATACCGTGAGGATCTGCCGACCCTGACTTCTTATACCAAAGAAACTGCCCAAGAATTCATCGCATGGTTCCAAAGCTATGAAGCTGAGTTCAGCGTCGCTGAGATCGATCGCTTCGTATATCTCAGTGATGAATTCTTTATTTTGGCTGAAGCGGCTATCCCAGGTAATGATTACTACGGTGAGTTTTCCATGGTTGAAAATGGTGTGGGTCAATGCCGAGATTTTTTTAATCGTTTTCATGCCAGCAAACAAATGCTCCCTAGTACGTTGATGAAACCAACCCGCTTGGTCTTCGCAACTGGGACGTTAGGCTTGCCATTTCTGAGTGATACAATCGGCGAAACCCTTGGCGGTATCAATAATCTTGACTACGAACTAGTTGCAATCCGAAATGAATGGCTAGGGGCTGATCTGGTAACTGTTACCGGACTCGTATCGGCCAGGGATGCAATCACTCAGCTAAAAGCTGTGGAAAGGGCTGATGCCATTTATCTTTCCTACCGCATGTTTAGCGAGGAAGGCATTACACTTGATGATCACACACGCGAATATATTGAAAATAAATTGGGGATACCTGTGTATATCCACCACGAAGACTTTCTGGAGATATTAAGCCCATGGGTATGAGATTGCCGGTGGTTGCCATTGTTGGGCGACCCAATGTTGGAAAATCCACATTATTTAATCGTATTGTTGGTAAACGTATATCTATTGTCCATGCACAGGAAGGTGTCACTCGTGATCGTGTGGCCATGGAAACTGATTGGGCCGGACACGATTTCTTTCTGGTAGACACGGGTGGCTACATTCCACAAAGTGTTGATGTCATCGATAAAGAAGTTCGAAAACAAGCGATAACTGCTATTGATGAGGCAGATGTCATCTTAATGATGGTTGACACCGTGGTAGGTATTACCTGGGAAGATGAAGAGATTGTAAAACGAGCTCGTAGATCAAAAAAGCCCCTCATTCTCATAGCAAATAAAGCGGACAACAATGAGCTTGAGAATCAAAGCCATGTTTTCTACCAATTGGGACTAGGTGAGGTTTTTCCAGTTAGCGCCCTTAATGGTCGAAGCGTGGGAGATGTTCTTGATAAAGTTGTTTCCTCCTTCGGGGAGATCAAAATTGATGAAGAAGTGGATGAAAACACCATTCGTTTTGCTATCGTTGGGATGCCAAATTCTGGTAAATCCAGTCTCACCAATGCTCTTTTGGGGGTAGATAGGCAAATTGTAACAGATATCCCTGGAACAACTCGAGATTCAATTAACACAACCTTCAACTATTTTGATCAAGCCTATGAAATGATCGACACAGCCGGTTTGAGACGTAAAGCGAAGGTCAATGATACCATTGAGTACTATAGCTCAATCCGAACACAGCAGGCAATTAAAAGCGCCCATGTAGTGATTGTCCTTATTGATGCTGAAAAAGGCTTTGTTTCACATGATGCTCGGGTCATGGAAGAAGTCATTGCAGCTGGTAAGGGCTTGGTGGTAGGTGTGAACAAGTGGGATCTCATTAAAAAGTCGACTAACACAATGAGAGATGTCAAACAAGGTATGGTAGATGATATGTATGCGTTACGTCACTACCCTATCCAATTTATCTCAACCCTGGATAGAAGGCGAATTTTCAAGTTAGTGGATCTTGTGAAGCAAATTCATGGGGAACAACAGAAACGGATTCAGACTCGACAGCTTAATCTGTTCCTTGAAGATGTAGTGGCCAGATTACAACCCGCTTCTCCACATGGGAAAGAAATAAAATTGAACTATTGCTCCCAGGTAGCCATAGAACCTCCTGTGATCGTAATCTTTACAAACCACCCGGACCTCATTAAAACTGCCTATAAGCGGTATCTGGAGAATCGGTTTAGAGAAATATTTGGTTTTGAAGGCGTTCCTATTCGAATTGCCTTCAGGAAAAAGTAATCCATGGCTCGTGCTCTATTATTAATTCTCTTGGTATCAAACCTTTTGGGGCAGGAAATAAAGGCTATTAAATGTGGCTTTACACATCGCCCACCAGCCAAGATCAGTGCAAAAACTATTGTGGGACGAGGGTTTGACTATCTGGAAGAATCAGTATTGAGTCCTAGTGAGCATTTTCGAATCCATTTTACACGCAGCGATATTCACGCCGTAGTTGGCGCCAGTACAGTTGGCACACCTGATTTTATCCTTGAGGCTGGAATTGCTGCGGATTCAATTTACACTGTATTGGTAAGCGAACTTGGGTTTCAACCGCCCATACCAGATAATGGGGTTGATGGTAGTGAGTTGGACATCTACATCGTAGACATGAAGACCAATCATGGAAACTACTATGGCTTAACCACCTTTGATCAGAATTACTCAACGCCCTATACCGGTGTTTCAACTTATCTTGAAGTTGACAATTCATACGATGAATCTTTTTATTCAACGAGTGGTCTAGAAGCCCTCCGCGTTACTATTGCCCATGAGTTTTTCCATATGGTTCAATTACGATATTCTCACCCCTTTCAACCGTATGCTTCAAATGCATACTGGTATGAGATTTCCAGTACCTGGGTAGAAGAAAAATGCTATCCGGATATTGATGATTACCATGCATACACAAACTACAATTTGAATCAGGTAATTTTTCCAAACCTGGATGATGGTTCCTTTAGTTATACTTACAGCTATGGACATGCATTATTTGGCCAGGTCCTCGATACCGAGTATGGTACTCAAGCTGGAAAGCACATCATGCTAGATATTTGGGAAAATCTGGATGCCCGGGAAGCAACTGCCAATCTTGAACAAGTTTTAAACTCATCCCCCTGGTATTCAAGCTTGGCTGATGCCTTGGGAAAATATGCACTCTACAATGTCTTTACAGGATCGAGAGCTATTGAGGGATCATACTATGCTGATGCCCCTGAACTATCAGAGATTCGAACATCTGAAAATATTCTCCCACAAAGTTTCCTGATGCCATTTACATTTATGCTTGAACCCATGCAAACCAGCTATGAGAAGTTTTCCATACAATCCCCCAGCGACATCTTTGTGAGAGGGGATAATCTTGGCCAAGATCAACGTGCCTATCTGACATATTTCAGCTCAGAAGATGGTGCATCCTTAAAATCTGCTCTTGGTGACCCCTGGGTCCCTTGCTATGAAACAGATATATTGGACTATCTTGTTATTCCTATGGTAAACGGTGATCGAGATGCTAGCATAAATTTTGATTTGGAGTTTGGGAGTTCTTTAGAGTATAAAAACGCAATTCAGATTATCTGGCCAAACCCTATTCTGTTAGCCAGTGATCAACTCAAACTAAATTTGATGTTGAGTACTGCAGGCACCATCAAACTCAAGGTTTATAACATTCTTGGTCAAATTATTCATGAACAGAGCCAGCATAGCCCTGAGGGAATTCACACAATTGAGCTAACCCTCCCATACGCCATACAATCAGGAATTTATTTTGTTCAACTGATTGCAGGCCAATCGACACATTCAAGAAAAGTGACAATTCTTAAGTGACGGAAACTCCCTACTTTCAACCTGTTGGCACTTGTCAGCACCAGGCCAAGATTAAAGCATCTCGGTTTATCGCCGACGTTTTTCCTATTCATTCTGAGCAAGAAGCTCAAGATCATTTATCCAGTATAAAAAAGCGTGAATACACTGCCAACCACCATTGTTTTGCTTGGCGAATTGGTGTGGGAGATGATGAACTCTGGAGAGTCAGCGATGACGGAGAACCGGCAGGCACAGGTGGAATGCCAATGTATCAGGTGCTACAGGGAGCAAACCTGACCAATGTTCTGGCAGTAGTAACTCGTTATTTTGGGGGCACAAAGCTGGGAAAGGGTGGTCTCATGCGAGCCTATGGTGGCACCCTACACGAAGCTTTACCATTGCTCAAAAAGAAGGAATTTATTCCACTGGTTTCTCTCGTCTGTGAATGTGATTTTGAGCATGCAAATCTCGTCTACAGGCTGGTTGAAAACTATGGTGCTACCTTACGAGATCAAGACTATGGTGATAAAGTCTTCATTACATTAGACATAAAAAAGAGTAGGGCTGATAAATTTGCATGGGAGTTACATGAACTCTCTAACGGGATCATTAAAGCAGAACAAGTGAATAAAGGTTAACAATGCCTGGAACATCACTATTAAATACTGATTCTCACACACACTGGATGTCTGAAGCCTTCCGCGAGGCTGAGAAAGCCTACGCCAGGAAGGAAGTTCCTGTAGGTGCAGTTGTCGTGCATAATAATCACATTATTGGTCGTGGGTACAATCAACGTGAGGCTTTGAATGATCCAACAGCCCATGCTGAGATAATAGCCATTACAGCAGCAGCAAACTATCTCGAAGATTGGCGATTAAAGGATACTACTTTGTATGTGACTCTAGAGCCTTGCCCCATGTGTGCCGGTGCTATACTCAATGCTCGTATTCCAAAGATTGTATTTGGTGTGGATGATCATGATCATGGCGGATGTGGTGGCGCAGTGCAATTATGTTCGGGACAATATTTAAATCACAAAGTTGAAATCATGGGCGGTATTCTAGAAGAGAAGTGCAAAGGTATTCTAGATAGTTTTTTTCGAGAGAGTCGATCTAAATAATAATTGGTACCAGAAGTTGTACCCCGAAATGTGAATTTTATATTCACGAGTCTTTGAAAAATGGAGAGGTGGCAGAGTCCGGTTGAATGCACTGCACTCGAAATGCAGCATACCTTAGGGTATCGGGGGTTCGAATCCCTCCCTCTCCGCACTCGCCAAATCAATTAGTAGACTAAATACTACTATCCGTACTCTGTTTCTTAATCTGTTCTAAAGCACCCTTTTTTACCCTGATCTCAACCTTGAGGTGATCCTCCTCATATTGAATATCTAAAACTTCTGCAGATCTATGCAAAGAGGCTAAAAACTTTTGTTGGGAGTGCTCCAACCGCAATGTTTCCACAACATAGTCTCCCCTGCGGATATTGATGATAGCCTCTTCCAATTGACCTACATTGATCTGTCTCGTGGCAGAGACTGGAACAGCCTGCTCATGATCCTTTTTGGCGCTTGCTAATATCTGTTGATCCGTCACTAAATCAATTTTATTAAAAACCGTTAGGGTTTCCTGCTCTGAAACCCCCAGATCCATAAGGACTTCATTTACCGTATCGAGATGTCTCTCATATTGAGGAGAACTAAGGTCAATGACTTTCAAAATAAGGTCAGCGTGTCTTACCTCTTGAAGTGTACTTTTAAATGAGGCAACCAAGTGATGAGGAAGTTTGTGAATAAATCCAACTGTATCACTCAATAATATCTCATGCTCACCCATGTCAACTTTTCGTACAGTTGTATCCAGGGTAGCAAAAAGTTTATCTTCGACTAAGACGTCAGCATCTGAAAGTAGATTCATCAATGATGACTTGCCGGCATTGGTATACCCCACCAAAGCAACCTTGAACATTTCATCACGACTTTTCCGACGAGTATTCCGTTGTTTTTCAATCTTTGTTAATTCGGATTTAAGGAGAGAAATACGATTGCGGATAAGGCGTCTGTCAACCTCGATCTGGGTCTCTCCCATACCTCCACGAGTTCCTGTACCTCCTCGTTGCCTTTCCAGGTGTGTCCAGGCTCGAGTCAATCTAGGAAGTAAGTATTGTAGTTGGGCCAGCTCCACTTGAGTCTTTGATTCTTTACTGCTGGCATGCCGGACAAAAATATCCAGAATGAGACTACTCCGGTCTATGATGCGGGCCTTTTCAATCTCCTTCTGCAAATTTTTTGTCTGGGCAGGAGTGAGTTCATCATCAAAGATCACCATATCCACTTTCAAGATTTTGACGGTGTTGACAATTTCTTGAGTTTTACCCTTGCCAACATATAGAGCAGCGTGAATTTTACTTCTTTTTTGGATGATCTCACCGACAACTTCTGCGCCCGCTGTTTTAGCTAACATGGCAAGTTCCTCCAGGTTTTCCTCTACCTCTGTGAGTGTTTGCGACCCATGAACCACACCAACCAGGAGGGCTTTTTCTTTCTTTGCATTTGTCTCAATCATTTTGCCGCCACGTTGATTTGATTCTTGATAAATAGGTCTCCGACATCCATAACAAAAGTAGGATGATTAAAATAATTGGCCACAGGGCTGTACCTACTCTTTCTTCCATGATCTGCTTCATTAATGAGTTTCGGTCTTCATGGACTGCAATGTCTGTATCATCAAAATTATAATCCACCAAGTGTGCCCTGGCCTCATGCGGAGTAATATTGACTGCAATCGGTTTCAAGACTTGCCGTTCACCCATAAATCTATACACACCCGGAATGTCAGTATTGGTATAGTGTATGACAAAGTTGGAGTCCGGTTGCTGATAATCAACCGTTCCATCAGGTCGCTGTAGACTAAAGAGTGTTTTACCACCCTTCTGTGCCGATGGATAAAAACGTAATGTATCACCAACCTCCATATTATTTGGATCCCGGCTACCTTCCATTGATTGGAATTGACAAAGCTCCAGGATTAGCGGTGGAAATGACCCTAAAAGGGGCAAATTGTTTGCCTCAATAGCAAAATCTGTATTAAACCAGACCACCCGTCCTTTTTGTAGATATTTTACACCTAAGAACGGCTGTTCATCAAAATATCTGATCCACGTTTCGTCTAATTCACCACTAGAGATATTATATCGCCTATACACTTTTAATCGACCTTTTGTGATTACCTCACCAAGTGGTGTGGTCTTGATATTTTGCCTAGCTGTAGTGGTGTAAAAAAGACCAAAGGGAAGTTGATTGTTTTCTTGAGTCATCCCATCCTTAAACCCTAGCAACTCCTGCATATTAGGTCCACCACTGCCAAATAGAATTAATTGTCCCCCATTTGAAATAAATGTCTCTAACTGTCTCCAACTATACCCAGCCAACTTGCTGGCATCATCGACGATGATTGTGCCAGCCCTATTAATATTCAACTCATCAATGCTTCCATAGTCCAAGAGTCTAAGATCTAAATTCACATTCGTCTCTTGCATAGATGATTTGATGATGTTCCAATAATCAGGAGAATTATTGGATGAAATGATCTGAACAGGAATATCACTATCGGCTGACAATACAAAGTACCTGACATTATTGAAAGAGTACTCATCCTCTCTAAACTCCAGTACACCTTCCTGTGGTCCTGGTTCAGTCACTCGAGTACTTAATTCAACAAAGTGGTCTTCAGAGGTGACAATAGTTTGGTTCACTCGTCTGTCATTGACTGAAAACTCCAGTGACATCGTCAGATCCTTCGAATTATTGCCCAGTTCAACACCAACCGAGTATAGATCATCCTTCAACAGTGATCTGGGGGGAAGTTTTATGGAAAATAGACCCACATCATCTTTAATCGATTCCCATAAAACATATTTCTTCCAGTCCGGGAGGAGCGACAATGCTTCATTTACGTCTTGTCCATCCCCAATCCACAAAATAGACTTTCTTCTATATTGAGGGAGATCCAGCTGTTTCGATAATTTTTCTCCAAAATCTCCAGAATATATGGCTGAATAGCCTGATATGACCGCATCATTGTTACTTTTAATCTCTAGGTCACTCACTCCACAAAAGTATACCTTGGTCCCTTTTTCCTCAACATTTTGGCCAAACTCTTTTAGCCATTCATCATTTTGAGAGTCAAAGTTCTCACTATTAGAAGCTGTATTGTCCAGGATGATAAGCAGAAGATCAACCGCCTCAGTATTAAATCCAAATCCATCTCCTGTTTCAAGATTTGGACGAGCGAAGGCAAGAATGATTAACAGGATCATCAGAGTACGTATTATTAATAATATCAGCTGTTTAATATTGAATTTGCGAAGAGAATCTTGTTCAAGCTGTTTTAAGAATATAAGTGATGGAAAATCAATCTGTTTGCTTTTTTGTTTAGCCAAAAGATGAATAATCACCGGCAGTGAGATAAGCGAAAGAAACCAGAGATAATGCGGACTGAGAAAAGTCATAAGCCCAGGACTACTTAGATTAGGGTTGCGATACTGAGCAGAGAACCGGATAAAAGTGGTATCAGGAAGTTGTCATCAAGTTTCATCGGAAATGCTTCAGCAATCGTCAGAATCCCTGCGACAAGCACATTCACCACAATAGTTTCTGGAGAGAAAAAGAATAGGATCAAAATACTGCTTACAAAAAAACTAAAACTACCTTCCATGGATTTTGCCAGGAACTTATGCTTACCGAAAGGGATACCCACCAAGGCAGCAAGGGTATCCGAAATGGAAAGAATCAGCAGTGAAGGCACTGCAATTTGCTTTGGGAATAAAAAGATAGTCAACACTGCGCCCGTGAATACGTAAGTCGCACCAGTCAGATTTTTTTGTTCGTGATCCCTGATGGCTGCGCCAAATACTTTTAGGAATAGCCCTTTAGCAGTAGGAAAACGAAGCCTCAAGTATTCTGTAGCCAGGAAGCCCAGGGAAAGGAAAATGACACCCTTTAGCATGATCCCTCTATCGAGTATAAACCAATAAAGTAAGGGTATAACCGCACTGGTTAAATGAATAGCCTTTCTCACCAACTCATGGGGTCGAATTGCAGCTAAAGTCATCTAATTCTGAATAATATTTTTGAGTAACTGTCCATAATTTTCAGCAGGTGATGCGGATTTATTGAATACAGCTGAACCTGCCACAAATCGATCAATCCCGATATTCGCAAGCGTGGGAATAGTGTCAAGATTGATACCGCCATCAATTTCAAGCAGAATACCATGCTTCTTCAGCTCATGTAATATTTCTGGAAGTTGATTCAGCACAGCAGGAATGAAAGATTGCCCACCAAATCCTGGATAAACTGACATTATGAGGACTTGCTCTATTTGGGACATGTAGGGCTCAATAATTGAAATATTCTCATCAGGATTGATAACCAGGCCAGCTTTTGCTCCCAAATCATGAATGTGACTTATTGTGTTCTCAAGCACCGGACAGGTCGATGGATGGACCAACACAATATCTGCCCCTGCCTTAATAAAATCTTCCAGGTATTTATCGGGTTCAGAGATCATCAGATGGGCTTCAAGAATCATATCTGTCATTTTCCTCACAGCCTTTACAACCATGGGTCCAAAACTCAGATTTGGGACATAATGTCCATCCATTACATCTAGATGCAATACCTGACAACCTGCTTCATCAACAGATCTCACCTGCTCCCCCAGATGATTAAAATCTGCAGACAGAATGGAGGGCGAGATTTGAGGTATGTTTTCCAAGATTATTAGAAACCGTCTGTTACGAGTAGATCTACAGAAATATCTCTCTCTCGGGGAAAAATCTTTCCAGAATCGATTGATTGTCTCACAACGGTGTTATATAAAAGTTCGGAACTTTCAGTATATTTAATATCGCCAACAGAGAATCCTGCTTTTTGAAGGGTGCGTATCGCTTCATCAAGACTTTTATTAAGAATATCCGGCATGGTTTTCTTGAGATTTCTTTTTCCCAAACTGACGGTTAATTCGATTGAATCTCCTGGAGCAACCGGTAAGCCCGCATAAACAGATTGATCCATTACAACGGTTTTTTCAAAAAGATCTGATGAATCGGTAAACACATTGGTGAGAATTAGGCCGAGACGATCGAGAGCAATGGTAGCTTGTCTTTCCGTAATGGCCACAAGGTCAGGCATTTCAAGCTTAGCAGGTGGTAAGCTAATCGTCAATTGGATTTGTCGATTTTCCTTAACCATCTGACCCGCTTCTGGATGCTGATCCATAATGAAGCCACTGGGAATATCCCTTCTGAAAATAGTGTCTTTAACGGCCCACTTCAATTTGCGGTCTTTAAGGATATTATCAGCTTGTTTCAAGTCTGTATGGGTGAGACTGGGTACTCTAATTTCGTCATTCCAATTCACATACAAGGGCAATATGATATTATTAAACAATAGGGCTATGAGTAATCCCAGAGCAGCGAATATGAGGGCGTAGTCTCTAAATACTTTCATCGTTTTTTCTTATTTTTACTGCAAACATTCCATCTATTTCATGTTTCCAAGGTAATGTAGCCAAGGCACCTCTTTCATCAATATATGGTTTAAGCTTTTCATCTTTGATGGCTTCAATCTCAGCACTATCCAATTGTTCGATGATAGCGTCAATTAGTTCCCAATTTTCCTCTGGTTCCAGAGTACAGGTGGCATATATAAGTATTCCTCCCGGCAATACTGACCTCCAACTATTCATGAGAATCTTTGTCTGGATCTCTGCTAATGACTCTATGTCAGATTCTTGTCTTTTCCAACGGGCATCGGGTCGCCGATTTAGCACCCCCGTGCCTGAACAGGGAACATCGAGTAGTATCTTATTACCTTCTGGTACTACCTCTACCGCAGCATCCAATTGTTTTATGGAGATTTGCTTTAGGTCTAAACGCTCAACAGCTTGTTTAACTTTAGTCAATCTTGAGCTACTGGCATCACAGGCTACAATTGGTGTGCTTCCCTGACTTAGTTCAGAGATGTATGCCATTTTTCCGCCAGGTGCGGCACAAACATCCACAACGACCTCATTGGGTTGAGGGTCTATTAGATAAGCCACAATTCCCGCAGCAAGATTCTGGTAGGAAAACCAGCCATCTCGAAATTCTGCAGTATACAATAAAGCACCTGAATTCTCAACTTGGTAGAAACTTTCAAGTATACTGGATCTTTCATATGGGATTTGTGCCTTATCCAGATATGCCTCAAATGCCTTCTGCTCAACCTTTAGAGGATTTCTTCTGATCCACATTTGGGGTGATTGATTATTATGACTACAGAGTGCCACAACATCATCTTGAGTATATCGGGAAACCCATCTTTCCAACATCCACTCTGGATGAGAAGTCTCAACAGAGAGTTTTCTCTGTTCTGAATCTATTGCCGACACAATCATGTCCAAATCAGAGGACTGAACCTGCCTCAAGACTGCATTGATCAGTCCAATTGCTTTAATTTGACCAACCTTTTTACCAAGGTTCACCGTTTCATTAATAGCAGCATGATCAGCGGTATGCATAAATTTGAGTTGAAAAGTTCCCATCCTTAATAGAACTTTTACAGCATGCTGTGCTTTTCGATAACGCCCTTTGAATGAGGCTTCAATGAAAGCGTCCAGTTGGAGTTTCATTCTGGTAATACCATAGACCATCTCCATGGTCCAGCGTTTTTCCTGAATAGAAAGTAAGCTCCCTGCTAAGGTATCGCTGAGAAGATCGTCTATAGGTCGAGAACTATTTCGCTCAGCATTGAGAAGTGTTCTGAAGACTAGTTCGCGTGGGTTATTTGCCAAAGTGGTCCCCAACTTGTAAGGGATTACCCCTTAAATACGAAGCTACATCCATGGCTTTTTTACTTTCAGGTTGAACCCGATGAATTATCAAGGAACCCTGTCCACAGGCTACCGCGAAGGAATCAGTTGAAACACTCACCACTTCGCCGGGTTCACCTTTCATATCACTCAGGTCGGAGGATAATATTTTTAGACGGATACCATCTCTGAAAGTAAAAGCACCCGGTCTAGGGCAAAATGCTCTCACGCGGTTATGGCACTGTGTATTATTTTCTACAAAATTCAGAAGTTGTGTCTCTGTGGTAACTTTTGGGGCTGGTGTTGCAATGGAATTATCCTGCTCAAATTCGTCAATGTCTCCTGCTGCAATAAGATCAACTGTCTCAAGTACCAATTCTGCACCTACTCCACACAATTTCGTATAGAGAGTTTCAAGGTTGTCAACAGATTCGATAGCTATCTTTTTCTGGGATATTACATTTCCTGTGTCCACCCTACGTTTTAAGAAAAACGTGGTCACACCCGTTTCTTTATCTCCATTTAAAAGTGCCCAATGAATGGGAGCAGCTCCACGATACTTTGGTAATAATGAAGCATGAAGGTTAAAGGATCCAAACTTTGGTATGGTGTAAACAGACTCAGGTAGGATCTGAAAAGCGACAACTATAATGATATCTGGCTTATAACTCTGGAGATCCTGAATAAACTGAGATGATTTCAAATCATCTGGCTGGAGAATCGTTAAGTTGAGGTCTTCTGCCGCAGTCTTTACTGCAGAGGCTCTGACTCGCAGTCCTCTTCCCTGAGGTTTATCAGGGACTGTGACCACTGCTTCAATATGATGGTGACTCTGGGCTAGAAGTTGAAGGGATGGAACTGCAAAATCCGGAGTTCCCATGAAAATGATTTTGAGTGCTGGACTGGAATTCATAATCAAAACACAATAGCTATGTTATACACTATTTGAGAGGACTACAATTCATAATTCTCAGATTCTTCGACTTCTATCTCCCCACTGGCGATCTTCTTCAAGGTCTTTTTCAAAAGGGAACGCTTAAGTGAACTCAAATGATCGATAAATAGGGTCTTTTCCAAATGGTCATATTCATGCTGAATAATTCGTGCAACTATTCCATGAAACT
>CAZOBQ010000058.1:0-13871 GCA_964578155.1 uncultured Lentisphaeria bacterium | reverse complement strand
TCTTGAGAAACAGTTTCGTAACTATTTCAAGAAAGCCAATAAAAAAACAGGTATCACTGGTCATAACCTGGTAGTAATGTTAGAGAGTCGTCTGGACAATACAGTTTATCGTCTTGGCTTTGCTCGTACACGCCGTCAGGCCCGCCAGCTCGTAACACATGGTCATTTTCTTGTGAACAATAGAAAAGTGAATATTCCCAGCTATCAAATGAGAGCTGGAGATATGATCAAAGTTCGCGAGAAAAGCAAAAAACTTGAATTTATTCATGATGCCATGCGTCGCGTTCAAGGCGAAGGAAGTTTTCCCTGGTTGAAGTTGGATAAGGCTAACATGGAAGGTGTCTATGTTGAAGCCCCAGCTCGTGATCAGGTACATGATGAATACAATGAGCAACTCGTCGTAGAGTTGTACTCCAAGTAAAGTGAAGAAAGGATACCATGCCTAACTTTCACATACCCACGTCGTTTAAGATCAAAGATGGTGGAACTTCCAACCATCAAACTTTTGAAGTCGGTCCACTCGAAAGAGGCTACGGCATCACTATTGGTAACGGACTCAGACGCGTTCTGCTGTCCTCTATGCCAGGTGCCGCCATAACAAGTGTTCGTATGGACAATGTGCTCCATGAGTTTGCTACCATCGACGGTATTAAAGAAGATGTGACAGACATTATTCTCAACCTGAAAGGTGTTCGCTTTAAACTTCTGGATTCAAATCCTGATAAAGTACAGCTTACACTCAAAGGCTCCCGTATGTTCACCGCTGGTGATATCAATAATGGGGAAGACCAATTTGAAATTTTAAACCCTGATCATCACATCGCCACATTGAATGACGATGCTGAGCTCAGTGTTGAAATAAGGATTCAGAGAGGTCGCGGATACGTTCCTGCAGAACAGAATAAACTGCCTGATTACCCAATCGGTACCATTTTTATCGACAGTATCTTTTCGCCTGTATTAAAGGCGAGCCATGAAGTTATCCAACTTCAAGGTGCTGAAGATGAGGATCTGGAAATGTTGGAACTGACTGTTGAGACAGACGGAAGTCTTGCTCCACAGGAAGCAGTAAACTATGCTGCAAAAATGCTCATTGATCATGTTCGTATCTTTGTAACTGAAGATATCAAACTGATCACAGAACCTGAATCAGAAATTGATGAAGAAGTTCTGCGCATCCGTAATGAGCTTAAACGTAGTATCGATGAACTTGAATTATCAGTACGTTCCTACAATTGTCTTCAAGCTGCTGAGATCAAAAATATTTCTGATCTGGTTAGCAAAGAAGAACAAGAGATGCTTCGCTACAAAAACTTTGGGCGTAAATCTCTTACTGAGCTTAACGAAAAACTCGCAGAGCTTGGCTTACATTTTGGAATGGACATTGATAAATATATTGCAGAAGAATAGGCTGGATTTATACAATGCGACATAGAAAAGATGGTAGAAAACTTGGTAGGACAGCCAGTCACAGAAAGGCTATGTTGGCCAATATGGCAGCAAACCTGTTTCTGCACAAACAGATTAAGACTACGCATCCAAAAGCACTAGAAGCTCGTCGTTTTGCTGAAGCTCTGATCACTAAGGCTAAAAGGGGTGATCTTCACTCTCGTAGACTTGTGCTAAGAGTCATTCCTCATAAGGACATAGTCAAAATCCTGTTTGATGAAATTGCTCCACAATATGCTGACCGTAATGGTGGGTATACTCGGATCATAAAGCTGGGACAGCGTAAAAATGATGCAGCACATGTATCATTACTTTCCCTAGTTGATTACGATCAATCTGGAACAGCTGCTGAAGCCCCAGCCAAAGATAAAAAGAAGAAAGCTGTAGCTGCTCCTGTAGTTGCAGAGGAAACTCAAGCTGAAGTTGTTGAAGAAGTTGCCGAAGAAGTTTCTGAGGAAACTCCTGAAGTAATTGCTGAAGACACTGAAGTTTCGGAAGAAGCTACTGCTGAAGTAGAGGAAACCGACGCCGAAGCCGAAGCCGAAGCTGAAAAGTCCTGATTGTTTGATTCTTCTCTGAGAATTTGATGAAAATTAAATACTATAAGGCAGGGTTAATCCCTGCCTTTTTACTTCTACTTAGCTTCACCCAAACTCTGGCAGCTAAACCTGTTCAAGGTATCTGGGTTGTACGTCATTCCATCACATCACCCGAAAAAGTTCGTCGTCTCGTTACTTTCGCTAGCGAAAATGGTTACACTGACCTTTTTGTACAAGTTCGGGGTAGAGGTGATGCCTACTACAACAGTCAAATTGTTGCAAGAGCAAATCTCTTGCCTAAGGGAAACTACGATCCACTGGCTGATATTATTCCCATAGCTCATTCAAAAGGCATTAAAGTTCATGCTTGGGTTAATATGTATCTTTCATGGTCAGCTCGTAAACTTCCCTCAGACCCATATCATATTGTTAATCAACATCCAGAATGGGTGGAGATCAATGGTCATGGTAAAAGTGACTTGGAATTTGTTGCTCAGAATGGCCGTAATGGACGAGAAGGAGTTTATCTCTCACCCTTAAATGATGCGAGTAATAATCATTTACTACAGGTGATCAATGAGCTAGCCCTAAATTATAGACTGGATGGTATCCATCTTGATTATATCCGATATCAGGATCGTGATTATGGATACAATCGTGCAGGGCGCAAGAAATTTCTCATGAAGTACAATGTTGATCCCATTACACTGGGGAATGGCAATGGCTCATATTGGTATCGATTGAATCCTGAAGATAAAGAGAAATATTGGCTCTATTGGAACGCTTTTAGGAGAGACGAGCTCAGCAGTTTTATTGCCAGGATTGATAATAGCATGCACCAGATCAACCCCTCGTTAAAATTATCAGCAGCGGTAAAACCGAATCCGGAAATTGCCCGGAAACGATTTTTTCAGGATTGGCCCACCTGGTTGAAAAATGGGAGTATGGATTTCGTAATTCCAATGAACTACGCTAAGGCTGCTCAGGGTTTTTCGCATAGTATGTCCATGATGAAGAATGAAAATATTCCCTTAGATCAAATATTTATGGGCATTGCTACTTACAATCAAAATAGTACCACCTCCAGCTTGAAAATTAATCAAGCAAGGAGTGCAGGATTCAATAATTTAGTTATCTTCTCATATGACACGTATGAGAAAGACCCAAGGTATTTCGACAAGATACATCGCAATATGCGTAAATAGGAGGTTCTATGGGACGGACGATCAAACCGCCAATCGGTAATACCCTGAATTGCAAGGGGTGGCATCAAGAAGCAGCCTATCGCATGATACAACATAATCTCCACCCGGATGTTGCTGAAAACGCAGATGAACTCATCGTCTATGGTGGGTACGGAAAAGCAGCCCGCAATTGGGAATCCTTCGATGCAATCCTCAAAGCCTTAAAAGAACTCGAGAACAATGAAACCTTAATGATACAATCGGGTAAACCGGTTGCCGTCTTCAAAACCCATGAACAAGCTCCACGCGTATTAATCAGTAACTCTATGTTGGTCCCTAATTGGGCCAATTGGGAGCACTTCAACGAGCTGGATAAAAAAGGCTTGATGATGTATGGCCAAATGACTGCCGGCAGTTGGATCTATATCGGAAGTCAGGGAATCCTTCAAGGAACATACGAAACACTGGCTGCCCTGGCAAAACAGCATTATGGATCTAATCTTAGGGGGAAAGTTGTACTCACAGCCGGTCTGGGAGGAATGGGCGGTGCTCAGCCGCTTTCAGTGACCATGAATAATGGAATTGCCCTGGTCATTGAAATTGATCCTTCACGAATTCAAAGACGTCTTGAAACCCGCTATCTGGATAAAGCCACAAAAGATCTTGCTGAAGCTTTACGATGGATAAGTGAAGCAAAAAAAGAGGGCAAAGCCCTTAGCATTGGTCTCGAGGCCAATGCAGCTGATATCCTTCCTGAACTAATGACTCGCGGTTTTATTCCTGATGTAGTAACAGATCAAACATCAGCTCATGATGAATTGAGAGGGTATTATCCTCACGGGTTCAGTTTTGACGAAGCGAATGCTTTAAGAACTTCTGATCCGGATAAATATATTGAGATGAGTTATCGGTCAATGGCTCGTCATGTAGAAGCCATGCTGGCTTTCAAAAAAGCTGGCTCCATTGTTTTTGACTACGGGAATAACATTAGAGCCCAGGCTGAGAAAGCTGGAGTTAAGAACGCGTTTGATTTTCCTGGATTTGTCCCTGCCTATATTCGTCCGCTTTTTTGCGAAGGTAAAGGTCCCTTCCGATGGGTTGCCCTCTCAGGCGATCCCAAGGATATTTATCGAACTGATGAATTAGTTAAAGAATTGTTCCCAGAAGATGAAGCACTGATTCGTTGGATCGATATGGCTCAAGATCAAGTTGAATTTCAAGGATTACCCAGCCGAATCTGTTGGCTTGGCTATGGTGAACGTGCAAAACTAGGATTGGCCATGAATGAATTGGTCCGCAATGGGGAAATTTCTGCTCCTCTTGTTATTGGACGTGATCATCTAGACTCAGGATCCGTTGCTTCTCCGAACCGTGAAACCGAAGCCATGCTCGATGGCTCAGACGCTGTTGCAGACTGGCCTATCCTGAACGCTCTTGTAAACGCAGTTGGTGGTGCAAGCTGGGTGTCTGTTCATCACGGTGGTGGTGTTGGTATGGGATATTCCATTCATGCTGGAATGGTTATTCTTGCGGATGGTTCAAAAGAGATGGATGAGAGACTGCAACGAGTACTTACGACAGATCCAGGAATGGGTATTGCTCGACACGCAGATGCTGGTTATGAATTAGCAGTGGATGTGGCTAATGAACGAGGTGTAAAACTACCTATGATAAATGGTTAACACCCATGAGTTTAACGTTCAAATCGGATCAGATCAAAGGGATTACCAATATTGGTCAGTGGGTCAGTTGGAATCCTGTTACTCATCAAATGGAAGTGGGGAGTGGTGGAACCTGGCTGATTGAAGCTGGCCGATTTACAGAGTATACTTCTCACGTATACTCTGACTCCGACTTTTTGGATGCTAAGGGGAAGCTTGTTACTCCAGGTCTCATCGACTCACATACTCACCCTGCTTTTGCTGCAACACGGGAAAAAGAATTTGCCATGCGATCCCAGGGCAAAACCTATCAGGAGATCGCCGCAGCAGGTGGTGGTATTCGGAGTTCCGTTCGTGAATTGCGCAAAATGCCTGAAAATATTTTAAGTGAACTGATCTACCAAAGATTTTGTAGCATGTTAACTCATGGAACTACTACGGTAGAATGTAAAAGTGGGTATGGCTTATCTACCGAGGCGGAGTTAAAATCGCTTCGTGCCATTCAATCGGCATCTCAAAAAAGCCCCATACGAACATTCTCAACTCTTTTGGGAGCTCATGAAGTACCTGATGAATTCCAGAATGATAAAGCGGCGTATATCCGTTTGATCATAGAAGAAATGATTCCCAAGGTAGCTTCAGAGGAATTAGCAGATTTTTGTGATGTCTTTTGTGAAGAGGGTGTCTATACACCTGATGAGACACAGCAGATACTAGAGGCCGCTAGAAAATACGGACTTGGACTTCGATTTCATGCCGATGAGTTTGTTTCAACGGGTGGTGCTGAATTGGCGGTTAGAATGCAGGCACTATCAGCAGATCACCTCATGGCTATTTCTGAGGATGGGATTAGGGCTATGGCTGGGTCTGGTACTGTGGCTACTCTCCTTCCTGGAACGACATTCTTTCTCGGGAGCAACACATGGGCTCCAGCTAGAAAAATGATTGATGCTGGTATCACCCTGGCTTTGGCATCAGACTTCAACCCAGGTAGCAATATGAGCTTCTCAATGCCCTTTATAATGACCTTAGCCGTTATCTACCTTCACCTAACACCTCTCGAGGCTTTGAAAGCAACAACCTATGGAGCCGCAAAATCATTGGGCGTATCTCATGAGACGGGATTCTTGTACAATGGTTATCGTGCTGATGCCGTGGTTTGGGACTTATCCAATTATAAACAACTACCCTACAATTATGCTTCAAATCAGGCAAAAAACATTGTCACCAGAGGTGTGCAAATAATCTAGAACCATTGGATTTATGGCGCATAGTCCATATCGCTTGATTCGGTGCGCGCAAAACGTATATTGCTCAATCATAAACAGTGATTGAATTGGAGGAATACCGGTGCAAATTAAAAAACTGACATTAATTCTGATGAGCCTGCTACTCCTTGCATCATTTAGTTTTGGGCAATCAAACTCAGCAATGTACAAAGAGGCTCAAAAGATATTTAATAGCTATCGCTACCAGGTCGACTATGCTGATTTTCAGTTAAAGACATATGAAGAAGGTGGAAAGACTATCCTCCAGCTTCTAGTAATTGTTAAATCAGGGCGCAACCGCTTTGATGAAGCACTATTGGTAGCCTATGCTGCAAGTGCTGCAGCCATAAAGAAAACCAATGCAAAGGTTGATCGTGTGAGTGTTGTGGTTAAAGTACAATACAAGGATGAAGTCTCCATCGCTGCCACAGCTGATGCAGTTGACGTCTTAAAGCTCTACAGTGAGGAAATGGATGTTTCCACTTTCATGGGACGTTTGACCTGGCATTAAATATATATTTTAAAATATATTTGAGCATAAAGCGAGGACCTGGTTCCTCGCTTTTGTTTAAAAAGTAAATTGAGGGCGTTATGCTGAAAATTCTGACGAGACCGTCGTTAATAGCCATTTCCTTGGTGTTTGTTACATGCGCAGGGCTCTTGGGCCCTGATATAAAACCAGGTGTTGAATTGTTTGAGGCTGGGAATTATGCTGGGGCTTTAGCTCATTATGAAGGCTTGATAGCAGCAGATGGTTCTAATGCTAAAGTATATCGCTTAGCGTATGAATCGGCATTCAAAGCTGGGAAACGGGTGACTGCAGCCCGCTATTATGATGAGGCTTTAAAAGCCGGTTATGAGAGTGACTCTCTCCAATCGCTTGCGCTAAATCTTTGGTACGAACGTGTTCTAAAAGTCATGGGTACGGATCAGTGGAAAGAAGCCAGAAAAGCAGCCCAGCAAATCGCTACTTTAGCCCCAGGGTCCAAGCAGGATAAGTTTTGTCGACTGATGTTAGATGGGAACAGGAAATACACCAGAGGTGCGCATAAAGGTCTCTGGGATGCTATCTCTGATTATAGTAAAGCAGCAAACCTGAATCCCCAATCAGGTCTCCCTTACTTCCTCATGGGGCAGGCGAGATATAAGAACAATAGAACGGATTATGATGCTGCCTTAGATGACTACCGTGAATCACTAAAAATTGAGCCCAATGGTTACTTCGCATCCAAAGCCAAAGCCGAGATCAAAAAGATCGAAGCCGTTAAGAAAAAGATGAATAAATTCTGGGGGAAATAAGATCTTCAAATTTTTTCACCTCTCGCAGAGTTCGCCCGTCTTCGTTACACTACGCCGTGGCAGGCGCCGAGCGCAGAGAATAGTTATAAAGTTTTAAGTAGAGCAAAACCAAATACCATTGAGTAATGATACGTATCATGTGTCTTCGCGAGCCCTTCGATGCTACTCAGGATAGACGACGCGTGGCGATCTCCAAATTTCAGATACCAAAGAGCTAGAGATTGCCGCGACCCTAGGGGTCTCGCAAAGACATATGACGAGGGTGAATAAAATCATTTAGATAGGTGCGCTCGGTAAAACGAGAAATGCTAGAATGAACCTCTATTTCTTCTTAAATATCCGCGCTTTCTCAAATCGATTCTCTGTCCCATCCATCATTCGCTTAATGTTTGAGCGATGGGTAAAAATGATGAATGTTGGGATGATCAGTGCAAATATCCGAAGTGTTAATGATATCTCCATCTCAGGATTCATGCCCCCAATAATAAAGAGTGTCACAGGTAGAGCTACTGAAGCCAGCATACTTCCCAGGGACACAATCCCTGTTGTGATAAGGGTGAGAATAAACACTAGAATACAAATGGGTAGGGCGATTGGGAAAAGTGCAATAAGCATTCCCGCCATAGTGCCAACCCCTTTACCTCCCTTAAATCCGGCAAAAATAGTATAAGTGTGTCCCAGGACAGCTGCAAATCCAGCAATGATCATCAATGCGTCAGGATTGGACGCAAATAATATAGAATCAGAATTGAGATTTCCTGCAACGTAGGCTGGCAACCAGCCTTTAAATATATCAACTAGAGTAACAAACAATGCGGGTTTCCATCCAAATGTGCGAAATACGTTGGTAGCACCGGCATTACCGGAACCATGCTCTCTAACATCACTTTTGTAAACCGTTTTTGATACGATAATACTGGTAGGGGTTGATCCAATGATGTATGCGATAAAAATAAGAATAAGCAGTTCTAACATTTCAATGGTCCTTTTTTATTTCCATAAATATAATCGAGTATCTCAAAAAACTAGAGTCTAGATTATGCGTATTGAAGAGCAATACCTACTGCGCCAACACCACCATGTACACCTAAGGCCGGGCAAAAATCAGAAACAAAAATGCTTGCCTCTGGATACTGTGAACTAAACGCCCTTCGATAGTCTTCAGCGACATCAGGGTTCATCCCATGTACGATGCCAATCCGCTTGATTGTTCGCTTGCTAGCTTTCTTCATGACGAATTTTTCAAATTTCTTAAATAGGTTATTTCTGCCAACTGTGGCGCCACACGGCTTTAAATAGCCCTCTTTGTTTATACCAAGTATTAGGTTCAGCCTGAGAAAATCAATAATTCGTTTTTTATTAACACTCAGTCGTCCACCTTTTAGCACAGCATCCAGGGTTTTTAGCCCAATAAATATATCTGTATTCTGGATTGCTTTGCTGATAAGGTTCTCAACCTCAGCAAATTCTACACCGGCATCAATTGCCTCCGCTGCTTCCAGGGCAACCATGCCTGAACCTGCTGAAACAGAAAGTATGTCAAACAATTTAGCCTCACTTCTAAATTTTACCTTTTCTAAAGCCGCTGAAGCATTCTGCAGGGTTCCACTCAGGACTGCTGGTAAGTGCAGTGAAATAACAGATTCATAATGCGAGGATAGGAACTGGTACATCCGCCTAAAATCAGCAGGTGGGGGCTGAGATGTTTGTGGATGGACATTACTCTTGGCTAGTCGTTTGTAAAATTCATCGGTGGTGATGGTCACACGGTCTATAAATTGTTCTTTTCCAAAATTTAATCTGACCGGGACGACATGAATATGATGTTTTTCAATGATTTCTGCCGGAAGATCGCAGGTGGAGTCAACCACAAGGGCAATCTTATTCTCAGAGAGCGCACTTTTGTTCTGATCTCGCATATCATCAACTTTTTGCTGGTGAACCTCACCATAGTTCTCCAACAAACCGAATAATTCAGTCGGGTCATCCGTATGGATATGGATTTTTGCCCGATGCTTTGAACCAGCGATAACTATGCTATCGCCTTTGTCTTGAATGGCTTTGTTCAATGCATCTCTGGAGATATTTTCAGCGACAACAATACATTCAGTACAAAAGGGGTAGTTGAGATTATCAAGTGTCTGTTCGGCCATCTCCATTGCCGCAGCGGAAAATTCTATCTCAATCTCAGGGAGCTGCCGGATATTGCCTGTATCCATGAACGTCATGACACCTTCCAGAATACTTTGGAAACCTCGACCGGCTGCATCTACAACACCGGCGTCTTTGAGTACCTGTAGCTGCTCAGGAGTATAATCAAGCGCTTTCTGTGATGCCTCCATTGAGACTTTCCAAATATGCTGAAAATCTGCACTGGTTTGGGATGCTTTCTCCAGGCTATCGCTCCAGGCTCTCATGACGGAAAGAATGGTACCCTCTCTGGGATTTAACAGGGCAGTATAGGCCTCGTCAACAGCTATTTTTGTGGCAGCGGCAAATTGGCTGGTATTTACGGCAGTAAAAGGAGCAAGACCTTGGCTCAATCCTTGAAAAAACTGGGCTAGAATCACGCCGGAATTACCACGGGCATTATCCAAGGCTGCTTCTGCGACTAGGTGATTCAGCTCATTTAAAGGGACTCTGCTGTGAGCTTGGATATGTTCAATAATGCCCATTAAGGTAAAGGCCATGTTAGTTCCAGTATCACCATCAGGCACAGGAAAAACGTTGATTTTATTTAAGTATTCTTGTTCATCGAGTAAACTTTGGACACCGGCATAAAGCACGCGATAAAATCGAACTCCGTCTAGGTAGGCAATTTTCATAGAATCCTCATGGCTGTAGATGACATATACTCTGCCATTCTGCATTAAAACAATGTGTTTTGATACTCCCAATATAGGATTTGAAAGTTAGATCAGGTAAAAAAATTAAAAATTTCGCATTAAGCAAGTATTGCCTTCAAATAGTGTTTGGGATTTGCCTATCCGACCTACATATTTGCACGTTCTTTGACTAGATGTACAAAATTGCGTACGTATGCTGTGTACAAGGTAGACAGCTATATAGCCATAGTGGCCACCAGGAAATTATCCTGTTGCGTGGTCAAATAAATTGAGATAGAAAATCACAGGAGGTTTCATGTCTCTAATAATTACTGATGAATGTATTAACTGCGGTGCTTGTGAACCAGAATGTCCAAATGAAGCGATTTCTGAGGGGGATGAGTTCTATGAAATCGATCCAGATCTCTGTACAGAATGTAAAGGTCATTTTGACGAATCACAATGTGTTGAAGTTTGCCCTGTAGACTGTATTCCCGTTGGTGTAGTAGAAACGGAAGAAGTCCTCATGGCTCGCTATGTAAAGCTGACTGGTTGATTTTAAACAATCCAATCATTTAGCTGTCTTACAGTTGAATTTAAAGGTCTCCTTCTTGGGGACCTTTTCTGTTTCTAGTCGGAAATATCGTGATTGACATATGAAGTTACACCGGTCTGGATTTCTCTGTCAGAACCATCATTTTCCCTGCATCTGAAGAATTGAAAACTATATTGGTGAGCTATGAAACTTAAAGGAAATGTTAAGTAATGACTCAAGATAAACTTAAAACACTTTTACAGCAGGTAAAGTATCCTGGATTTAACAAGGATGTGGTCGCCTTTGGACTTATCCAAAATGTAAAAGAATCAGATAATGGTGTAGAGCTTGGTGTGAAATTTACCAGTGAAAAGGAAGATGTTCGCCAGGAGATTCTATCAAATATTGAACAGACACTACGTTCAGGTGGTTATGAAAAAGTTACCATCGAGATAATCCAGGGAGCTGGCGCGCAAGCTGCTTCAGCAAGTCCTGATGAACCGGCAAAACCGCCCTCAATTCCAGGTGTAAAATATACAATTGCTGTAGCTAGTGGGAAAGGTGGCGTTGGTAAATCAACGGTTGCCGCCAACTTGGCTACCGCACTCAGAAAACAAGGTCATTCTGTTGGTATTCTGGATCTCGATGTGTTTGGACCCAGCTTACCCATCACTATGGGTGTGCATGAAGTCCCTAAAGTTGCCGAGGGCAACAAAATTATACCCATCAGTAAGTATGATATTTCATTGATGTCTCTGGGGTTTTTGTTGTCAGATAACTCTCCTGTTATTTGGAGAGGTGCCATGGTAGCAAAAATGGTCTCTCAGTTCTTGTTCGACGTACAATGGGGAGAATTAGACTATCTGATCTTGGACTTACCTCCGGGAACGGGTGATGTTCAGTTAACCCTTGTTCAACAAATTGCACTTACCGGTGCAGTGATCGTCACAACACCCCAAGATTTGGCTCTTAAAGATGTTGAACGTGGTGCTAACATGTTTGAGAAAGTGAATACCCCAGTACTTGGAATTGTTGAGAACATGTCATATCACATTTGTACAAATTGTGGTCACAAATCTGAGATATTCTCAACGGGTGGCGGAGATAAGGAAAGTGCTCGTCTTGAAGTTCCTCTGCTGGCCAAGATACCTCTGAATGAAGAGATCATGAGGGCTGGTGAGGCGGGTGAGCCTCTCGTAATACATTTACCAGATTCTGAAGCAGCTCAGATATTTAGAGATATTGCCAACAAAGTAAATGAGCTGGTGAGCTAACCCAATTCATGGCGACTAAAGACCAAATATTGGATTTACTTCGTAAAGTGTATGATCCAGAGATACCCGTTAATCTGGTTGATCTCGGATTGATCTATGATATTGAGATTGATGGCTCCAAAGTCCATGTCAATATGACCTTGACGGCCACAGGATGTCCCATGCATTCTGTAATTACCAAGAATGTGAAAGACGCCATTGAAGAGCTTGGCGATGTGAGCGAAGCAAGTGTAGAGATTGTTTGGGAGCCTCGCTGGAGCCCGGAACGAATTAGTGATTTAGGCCGACAAGCTTTAGGTATGAAATAAACTGGATAGCGCATGGCACCTGCAGAATTAGATAAACTAAAGTCTGAAGTACTGTCCAGGAAGGATCTTCCCAGACATATTGCCATCATTATGGATGGGAACGGACGTTGGGCAAAATCTAAATCTAAACCCAGGATCTTTGGCCATCGAGCTGGAGTAAAATCAGTTCGTAGGGTAACAGAAATAGCGGGTCAATTGGGTCTGGAGACATTAACCTTGTACACATTCTCAAGCGAGAATTGGAATCGGCCAAAACTTGAAGTCTCCGCTCTCATGAATTTGTTGTTGGATACCATTACGAAAGAAGTGGAAGACCTTCACAAGAATAATGTCAAGCTTACTGTGATCGGTGACCTGGAATCCATGCCCGCCGGTCCACGTAAAGGGATGTTAGCCGGAATTGAACGCACTGCAAAGAATACGGGTTTGAATTTGAACCTTGCACTGAACTATGGAAGTCGCCAGGAGATGGTTCAAGCGGTAAAAGCTATTAGCAAAGCGGTTGAAGCAGGGGAATTGACAGCAGATGATATTAATGATGATGTTATTTCACAGCATCTTTACACTGCAAACATTAAAGATCCTGATCTATTGATCCGAACAAGTGGGGAATTTCGACTCAGCAATTTCTTATTATGGCAGTCAGCATATACGGAAATTTTTGTTACCCCGGTGTATTGGCCTGCTTTTGGCGAAGAAGATTTTTTACAAGCAATTGATAATTACCAAAAAAGAGAGAGAAGATACGGACAAGTCAGTGAACAAATTCACAGTTAGGACGTTCGTTAACATATGAAAAAATTTATTACTATTCTCGCAACAATGATTTTCGCCACATCCCTGTCTTTGGGACAACAGCAATCATCTACGATCAAGATCGCCAGTATTGATGTTATTGGTACGGTCACAGCAACCCCTGAAGTTGTTATTTCTGTCTCTGGACTAAGCCCCGGTATGGATGCAAACCAGGAGAATTTTTCAGATGCTATAAAACAGCTTTGGAGTCTTGATCTATTTTCTGATGTCAAGGTACTCACTGATAGAGAAACCGCCGCAGGGGCATTTCTCATAATCTCTGTGGAAGAGTATCCCAGACTGGATAAGGTTGTCCTTGAGGGAAATAAGAAACTCAAGACGGATGAAATTGAAGAAGCACTGGGAATCCATCCCGGTCAAGCATTAACACCCTTCATCGTTTATGAGAGTCAGCGTATTATTGAGAAATTATACTACGAGGATGGTTACTTATTAGCGGAGATCGAACCAACCACTTTTGAAGGTGTGAAGGCGAATACTCGCGGTGTTAAATTCCAGATCACCGAGAATAAGAAGGTTTCTGTTGGTGGGATCTATTTTAATGGAAACACTCAACTTACTGACCGTAAATTGAAAAAGAAAATGGAGAAGATCAAAGAGGAACGCTGGTGGAAATTTTGGGCCGAGACAGAATTCTCCATTGATAATCTCCGAGCCGATGAACGAGCTATCGAGAACCAAATGCACGCATTGGGCTATCGCGATGCTGAAGT
>CAZOBQ010000057.1:0-13913 GCA_964578155.1 uncultured Lentisphaeria bacterium | reverse complement strand
CCAGGTTAGCATATGGCAGAGGTTCCAAGGTAATTGCGTTGCGAATGGTTCCAGAAATTGATTTTATTTGAGCAAAAGCACTGTGTACCAATAAGGTGAGTATCACAAATGTTAAGCTTATTCTCTTTGTCGTTTTCATTATTCTTCCCCAAATGAAAGATTGTTTTTATTAGAATAGTACTTTAATACCAAGTGACACTCCAATCAAGAAGTCTTCCAGCCTGATAGTTAAAAACTGCTGAAAATATGTCAGGTTTCTCTAACCATTCCATAAATATTCTATCCCCTTCCCACAAAGGGATATCAACCATTTTAGCCTGTGGTATCCATTCTAATTCACCCTCAGGTGAATCAATGAGCACACCATGATAACCTTCAAAGCGATAGACAAACACATACCAGTCATTTTCCCCATCGAAATTTGGGAAGGTGATGTATCCTTTTAGCTGTGGCTCGCTAACTGTTAGACCGGATTCTTCGTGAACTTCTCGAATAGCACATTCCTCGGGAGTTTCGCCCCCTTCCACCTTACCACCTAATCCACTCCATTTACCCTGATGCATATCGCGCTCTTTTTTGATACGATGGAGCATGAGGGTTTTGTCTCCGTCTTTGATGTAACAGAGAGTTGCAAGTTTGAGCATTCAGAAAGCCTTATATTTTTATCATCTGTTTAGTCATCTATAAGTACTATGTTCCGCCATAAATTAAAAAAGTCCGGTGTGTTACCGGACTTTTTTAAATGATCTGTGATTTGTATCAAACGTTCTTAACTAACCACGAACTTACCAGGCCTTGCATGATAGAGATGCCTTGATAAATCTTGTCACGATCAGCCACCGAAATATCTTTTAACATCTCACCATGGAGATTAGCATACTCTTCTTTAAGCTTGCCAACAAGAGTTTGACCCTTATTGGTTAGACTAATCTTTGCGAAACGACGATCCTCAATGCTCTGGACCCGGTCCACTAGTTTCTCAGCAAACAGACCATCAATAATACGTGTTAAGCGGCTTGGGGATAAATGCATACTGCTGGCAAGTTCTTGCACTGAATATGTTTTCCCGGCCTCTACAATCCTTAAGCATCTAAATTCTGCAACTTTTAAACCGTGGTCCTTGGCAAACATTTTTTCTTTTGCCTCACAGCAACGCAACAAATCAAATGTTAATTCAGTGATCGCACTAGCTTGCTGTTTTAATTTTACATCCATGATTAATTTCCCCTTCTATCCTATTTCTCTAATAACTCTCAAATACTTTTAGCATTCACACCCATTGTGGAAGCCAATGGTTGCTAATCCACAATAATTTAGCTGAGATAAATCATAAGACCATATTTTTCTCACAAACATCCAAATTATTCTTTATTGGTGATCAATGAAGGTGGTCAGGACTATGCATTAGTCACGGAGTTGCCTGATTTCATCAATGTAATTCTTCAATTTAAAACGACGCTCCTAGACAGAGATTTATTGATTTTGTCTATAGCAACTATTGGTTAAAGTATTTAGTTTAACTCCATGCAAATATCTAAACCATTTTCTGAAACCAGAGCTGCCAAATATCCTGAACCAGTCCACATAGTCATTACTAAAACTGCGGATGGTAGATATAATCCCATGTCTGCTTCATGGGTTATGTTCACTTCAATAGAACCACCAATGCTAGCTGTTTCTGTTGGTTTTCAGAGATACACTTACGAATTAATTCGTGATCGGGGCGAGTTCGTCATTAGCATCCCATCAGAGGAGATGGCAGCTGAGGTGACCCATTTTGGCTCTAATTCTGGTCTGGATATGGATAAAATAGCTACGCTGGGTACCCCAATCCAGCAAGCAGTGAAAATTGATGGGATCTTGTTAAGTGAGGCAAGTGCTAATTATGAATGTCGACTGACGGGTTCTCTGAAAACTGGAGATCACATGATCTTTGCTGGAGAAATTGTTGCCAGCCATATTCATAAAGATGCAAAGCCCAGATTATATGTTCTGGGAAGAAAAAAGTTTGGTGGCGTCCGGCCTAAGACCAGCTAAACTTCACCTACTGCAATCCTAAATATTCATCGTAACTAACATAGTTCGCATCGAGGACCCGCGCATCCAGATCAATAATCCTGTTTGCAATCGTCTGATTAAACTCATGATCATGCGAGGTGAAAAGTAAATTTCCTTTAAACCGAACAAGCGCATCATTGATGGCGGTAATACTTTCAAGGTCTAAGTGATTTGTGGGCCCATCTAAAAGTAGCACATTGGCTCCACTTACCATCATCTTGGCAAACATACAGCGGACCCTCTCTCCTCCAGAAAGAACATTCGTCTTTTTGAAAGCATCCTCTCCAGAAAATAAAAGCTGGCCTAGCAGTCCACGTATATAGGGTTCATGCTGATCCGCTGAATAACGCCTGAGCCATTCAATAAGATTGTGCTCACCCGCAGAGAAATAACTGCCATTATCCTTTGGGAAATAGACTTGAGATGTGGTTACACCCCAGGTTACTTCACCAGCATCCGCCTCCATTTCACCCATGAGAATTTTAAAGAGCGTACTGGTTACCTGCTCATTCTCTGAGATAAAAATAGCTTTATCATTTTTGCTGATCTCAAATGAAATATCATCCAGAATCTTTTTACCATCGACGGTCTTAGAGAGGCCTTCTACCTTGAGAATATCTTTTCCAGATTCACGTTTTTGCTCAAAGTGAATATAGGGATACTTCCTGGTTGAGGGTGGCATGTCAATCAATTCCAGTTTCTCTAACTGTTTCTGCCTTGATGTTGCCTGCTTTGATTTAGATGCGTTGGCGGAGAAACGAGTGATAAAAGCTCTTAGCTCTTTGGCTTTCTCCTCGGATTTTTTATTCTGATTATTCCGTAAATTTTGGGCCAGTTCACTGGATTGTCGCCAAAAATCATAGTTTCCAGCATAGGTCGTGATCTTACCATAATCAATATCAGCGATATGCGTACATACTTTATTTAAAAAGTGTCTATCATGGGATACAACGATAACTGTGTTGTTAAATTTTAATAAGAACTGTTCAAGCCAGTCTTTTGCTTTTATGTCCAAGTGATTTGTGGGTTCATCCAATAGAAGAACATCCGGGTTTCCGAAGATTGCTTGAGCAAGCAGGACTTTGATCTTTTCCGAACCCTTGAGTTCTTTCATAGATTGCTCAGAAAAGGATGAGTCCAGCCCCAGACCAGCCAAGAGGATTAGGGCTTCTGATTCTGCTTCCCAACCATTCATCTCACCGAACTCTGCTTCAAGTTCAGCCGCTTTCATTCCATCTGCATCGGAAAAGTCCGGTTTCATGTAGATGGCATCTTTTTCTTGCATGATTTTAAAGAGAGGTTCATTCCCAATCAGAACGGTCTCCAGGACTGAATGTTCATCATATGCGAACTGATCCTGTTTCAAGACTGACATCCGCTCACCAGGCCCCATGCTGATATTACCTTTCTGAAGATCAATATCTCCAGCAAGTAATTTGATAAATGTTGATTTTCCAGCACCGTTGGCACCGATCAAACCGTAACAATTCCCAGGGGTAAATTTTATATTAACATCTTCAAAGAGCTTCTGCCCTCCAAAGGTTAAACTGACATTATTCGTACTGATCATATTTCGCTAAACATCCCATATATTATCTTCATTTCCATCGGGGCAACATATAGGTGATGAAACCGTGGCTTCAAACTGTAAAATGATATAAATAACAAACCCTTGCGAAGGTTCTACACCTTCGCAAGACTAGACATTTCAATTACTATGCTTAAATCAGGAAATACGTTCTACTATCAAAGGTGGAATTTCAGGACTGGAACCACTGTACTCAAAAGCTCCAGAAAGTTGCTCAACAACTTCGCCCAGGGCAGTCTCATCATTTGAATATAGGGTCAGAACTTCTTCGCCAATCTCTACTTTATCTCCAAGCTTTTTATGAATATACATACCACTTGAAAAATCAATCTTGTCACTGATTACTCTGCGGCCAGCACCTAATTGAATGCCAGCAAAACCCAGAGCCATAGTGTCGATAGATTGCATAAACCCAGTTTGTTTGGCCTGAATGGCCTTGGAGAATTTGGTTTGTGGATAGGCATCCATATCTACCAAAACACGTGGGTCTCCGCCTTGTAATTCAACAATCTTTAAAAGTTTCTCAAATGCGCTGCCATCTTCAACGGTTCGTTGCTGCATGGCAATTGCTTCAGCATTTGTAAGGCCAGGTTGGGCCATTTGCAGGATCTCAGCGCCCAAGGCATAGGTTACATCCATGAGGTCAGAAGGTCCATCACCCTGTAAACCAAGAGCTGATTCTTTCATTTCAAACCAATTACCAATAGCCAACCCTAATGGTTGATTCATATCTGTAATCAAAGCAGTGGTCTTAATGCCGTATCCTTGTCCAATGGAAACCAGGCTACGTGCAAGTGCTTGTGACTCCTCAAGAGTTTGCATAAATGCACCATTACCCGTTTTTACATCAAGAACCAAGCCTTGGATTCCTTCAGCAATTTTCTTGCTCATAATGCTCGCAGATATGAGAGGAATAGAACGAACAGTGGCTGTTACATCCCGTAAGGAGTATATCTTTTTATCTGCAGGACAAATAGTTCCAGTTTGGCCAATGAGCCCAACTTTTTCATCCATTACAAGTTTGCGCCATTTATCCAATGTGAGATTAACATTAAAACCTGGGATAGATTCCAGCTTATCCAACGTTCCCCCACTATGTCCAAGTCCCCTACCAGAGATCATGGGTACATGAATTCCTAGTACAGCTAAAATGGGAGCCAGTAGAATTGAAACTTTATCTCCTACTCCACCCGTACTATGCTTGTCAGCAACAAAACCGGGAGCACCTTTAAAATCCATACGCTCTCCGGACTCCAACATACACTTCGTCAGAGCCAGTGTTTCCTCAGGACTCATTCCCTTGATAAATATCGCCATGAGCAAGGCAGACATTTGGTAATCAGGGATATTTCCCTGAGTATAGGCGTTGATAAAATCAGTGATCTCAGTGCTGGAGAGACTTACCCCTTTGGACTTCTTCTCAATGATCTTATAGGGTATCATCATCACTCCGGTAATTTTTTGATAATTCGAGGTAGTGGCGCCAACCGTCTTGCATTCTTGAAAACATTTCGTCACTTACTTCAGACCGCTGCTTTGCAGGTACACCAGCCCATAGCGTTCTCGCCGGGACCTTCTCATATTCTTTTACCAGGGCACCTGCTGCTATGAGTGCACCATCTTCAATCTTTGCCCAGCTCAGAATTGTTGCGCCCATCCCGATGAGTGCATCGTCTCCTACTACACAGCCATGTACAATACATTGATGTCCCACAGTGACACGATTTCCGATTATGCAGGGACCATCACCGGACTCAACATGAAGAATTGCCCCATCCTGAATATTCACATTCTCACCAATACGAATCTTATGTAAGTCACCTCGGATTACCGTATTATACCAGACACTTGTACCAGCACCTATTTCTACATCACCAATGATGACTGCATTCTCTGCAATCCATGCATCAGGATGAATTTTTGGCACTATACCTTTATATGCTTTCAGGATCATAAATTCTTTTCTCCAATTATTGCATTAAACATAATCTCAGGCTGGACATATGGAAACATATTCAAATCAATCCATTAATTGTGGGCCTCTTATTCAGCCACCAATATTAGTCTAATGAAGATACTTATCTTTTAATCTTGACTTTTTTGTACAATATGCTTTATTTGTAATGAAATGAAGGATAAAGACCAAATAATGAACCGCGATAATAACAAAATAGATACGAAGCGTAATGAGCAGGAAACCCTGAAGAATATAACTGATCGGGAATATAAATACGGCTTTGTTACTGATATAGATATGGAAGAATTCCCGCTGGGCTTGAATGAAAATATCGTTCGCATGATCTCAGCCAAAAAGAATGAGCCTGATTTCATGACCGAATGGCGTCTTAAAGCCTACAGGCACTGGCTTAAGATGGAGGAACCTAAATGGCCAAAACTGCATTATCCTGAGGTTAACTTTGACGATCTCTATTACTATGCAGCTCCTAAGAATGATAATGCCCCTAAAAGCCTGGATGAGGTTGACCCTGAACTTATAAGAACCTTTGACAAATTAGGCGTGCCTCTAGAAGAGAGGGAGCTATTAGCTGGGGTGGCGGTAGACGCCATTATTGATAGCGTTTCTGTTGCCACCACTTTTAAGGATAAACTCAATGAGCTGGGCATCATTTTCTGCCCCATGAGTGAAGCAATTCAAGATCATCCTGATTTAGTTAAAAAATATATGGGAACCGTTGTACCCTACACCGATAATTTTTACGCCACGCTTAATTCGGCAGTCTTTAGCGATGGTAGTTTTGTCTATATCCCACCCGGCGTCCGTTGCCCTATGGAACTTTCTAGTTATTTCAGAATTAATGCCTCCAAGACCGGTCAGTTTGAGCGAACCTTGATTATCGCCGACAAAGGTAGCTATGTCAGTTACCTGGAAGGTTGCACTGCGCCTATGCGAGACGAGAACCAATTGCACGCAGCCATTGTAGAATTGATCGCATTAGATGACGCGGAAATTAAATATTCAACGGTTCAGAATTGGTATGCTGGCAACAAAGAAGGTGTTGGCGGAATCTATAATTTTGTTACCAAGCGTGGAATATGCGAAGGAAAGAACTCAAAAATCTCATGGACTCAAGTCGAAACTGGATCAGCCATCACCTGGAAATATCCTAGCTGTATCCTCAAAGGCGATCATTCTGTGGGTGAATTTTACTCTGTTGCCTTAACAAATAATTATCAGCAGGCTGATACCGGTACCAAGATGATCCATTTGGGCAAAGACACTCGAAGTTTAATTGTTTCCAAGGGAATCTCCGCTGGGAAAAGCAACAATGCCTACCGTGGTCTCGTGAAAGTAAATAGCAAAGCTGAGAATGCTCGCAACTACTCCCAGTGTGATTCACTCTTAATTGGAGACCAGTGTGGAGCTCATACCTACCCCTATCTGGAGGTCGAAAATCCATCCGCGCAGGTAGAACATGAAGCAACCACATCGAAAGTAAGTGACGATCAAATATTTTATCTAAATCAACGGGGAATTTCCACTGAAGATGCTGTGGGAATGATCGTTTCAGGATATGCCCGAGAGGTCTTTCAACAATTGCCAATGGAATTTGCCGTTGAAGCTCAAGCACTCATGTCTCTCAGTCTTGAAGGGTCGGTTGGGTAGTTTGAATGAAGTACAAAATTAACATATGGTGTAATATGCATGAACGTCTTCGCGAGCCCAGAGGGCGTGGCGATCTCAGACCAGAGATTGCTTCGTTGTACCCTCCTCGCAAAGACGCCATAAGGAGGGGCTTTGACAACTTCGTGTCCTCTGTGGTTAAAAAGAATTTAGGAGAAGTTTAATACATGTTATCGATTAAAGATTTACAGGTTTCAGTTGAGGGAAAGCCAATTTTAAAAGGTTTGAATCTGGAAGTGAAAAAGGGGGAAATACATGCTATCATGGGTCCAAATGGATCTGGAAAAAGCACCCTCGCACATGTGCTTTCAGGCCGTGAAGGCTATCAGGTAGATTCGGGTTCTGCTACCTACAAGGAACAGGATCTATTGGATATGCTCCCTGAGATTCGTGCCAGAGAAGGAATATTTCTGGCCTTCCAGTATCCGATTGAAATCCCCGGTGTCAACAACACTTCCTTTCTGAAAAAAGCACTCAATGAGATTCGCAAACATCAGGGTGAAGAAGAATTAGATGCTATTGATTTCCTCGAATTGATCAAAAAGCAGATGAAATTAGTTGAGATGAAAGAAGACTTGTTAAAACGTCCGGTCAATCAGGGTTTTTCTGGTGGTGAAAAGAAACGTAATGAAATTCTACAGATGGCAGTGCTAAACCCAGAGTTAGCTATTTTGGATGAGACTGATTCAGGCCTGGATATTGATGCCCTACGTATCGTTGCAGGTGGAGTGAACAAACTACGTTCAGAGGATAACGCCTTTGTTGTTATTACCCACTATCAGAGACTACTCGATTATATCGTTCCAGATTTTGTCCATGTTCTTTCTGATGGAAAGATCATTAAATCAGGAACCAAAGACCTGGCACTAGAACTTGAAGAACGCGGTTATGATTGGTTGATCGAACAAAATGAGACAAGTGTCTAAAGTGACTAAGACCATGAATCACTTTCAAGATTGGCTGCAACAGGAGAGTAATTCTCTGGAAGAATCTGGCTTTTCACTTTCTTCAGCTTTGAGAGGATCTTCTCTCAAGGCACTTCAAACAATGGCTTTTCCCACGAGGAAAGATGAAGAATGGCGCTATACACCCGTTAAGCACGTTCTTAATCATCAACCCATGCTTAATTCTGCTACTCCCATTGAAGAAACCTTTATTGAGTCTCTTACCAAAGCTGTACCAGATGCCCATTTGATTGTGTTTTCCGATGGTAAATTTCAATCGGAACTATCAGACAATTTTTCGAAGTTTGAGGGCACACAACTAAGCATCAAACGTTTCTCGGGGCTTGAAGCAAGTGCGTATCAACGAGCCGCCCGAATCATTGAACACTCAAAACTGACTGATGACAATATTTTTCAGCACATCACTCGTGGACTATCTCAAGATGGACTATTTATCGAAGTCGAAAAAAATGCTGAAATTGATACTCCCCTACACATTGTATTCCTAAGCAGTGGAGCGGAGTCGGTCACCAAGCCCCTCAATGTTGTGCATCTGGGACCGAATAGTCGCTTAAGTGTTGTACAACATTTTGTCTCTATCGGTTTTGAAGAAGCTGTGACTGTCCCCGCAGACTATATCCAAGTTGATGAAGGTGCTGGATTGGATCTCTATAAACTTGGGCTTGAGTCAAATGGAACGAGTCATATCTCCAATACAGCGGTACAGGTTGCTAGCTCTGCAAGCATCACTGCACACCAATATTTACTTGGGTCAAAACTTACTCGCTCAAATTTTGAGCTTGTCTTTTCTGGCGAAGGAGCTTCAGCTACTCTGCGAGGAGCCTATCTTGGCAACAAATCACAGCATCTGGATGTGAGAACCTACCTTGACCACGCTCAGCCCCACTGTGATAGTGACCAGCATTTTCGCGGAATCATGGATGATGAATCCAGGGGTGTTTTCAATGGTATGGTTTTAGTGCGTGAGCATGCACAACAGACTAACGCCCAACAGTCCAACAAAAATCTCCTACTTTCCCGAGACGCTCGAGTTGACACAAAACCACAACTTGAAATTTTTGCCGACGATGTACAATGTGCTCATGGAGCAACCATCGGTGAGCTAGATGAGAATGCACTATTCTACCTGCAATCACGTGGAATAAGCAAGGACGATGCAGCCCAAATGTTGACTCAATCCTTTGCAGCTGAGATCACTCAGAGTATTCCCATTGATTCACTAAGGAAGTATGTCCAAGGGAAAATCGATGATAAACTCACAGGGACCAAAAGTTCTGATGCTTGATATCGATAAAATTCGGCAAGATTTTCCCATCCTTAGCACAAAGATTCATGGGAAACCCCTGGTCTATGCCGATAATGCAGCATCAACCCAGAAACCTCAGGCGGTAATTGATTCCATTCAGACCCTTTACACCCAAAATTATGCTAATATCCATCGAGGTGTTCACCAGCTAAGCCAGATCTCTACGAGACAATATGAAGATGCTCGTAAGACAGCCCAGAATTTTATTCATGCTTCTAGTGATCGTGAAATTGTATTTGTGCGTGGTGCAACTGAAGCCATTAATCTGGTTGCCAGTAGTTATCTTGAGCCAAATTTGGAACCAGGTGATGAGATCCTGATCTCTGAAATGGAACACCATTCAAACATCATTCCTTGGCAAATGTTAGCTGAACGGATCGGTGCAAAGTTAAGTATCATTCCTTTGCTTGAGAGTGGCGACCTGGATATGGAAGCACTTCCCGGACTTTTTAATGACAGGGTAAAACTAGTCGCTGTGACTCAAATGTCGAATTCATTGGGTACCATCAATCAAATAGAGCCCATTATAGCCCAAGCTCATGCATTGAATATTCCAGTATTGGTAGATGGCGCACAATCTGTGGCACATATTCCCATTGATGTTTCTGAGCTGGATTGTGATTTTTTTGTATTTTCCGGGCATAAGATTTATGGTCCCACTGGCATTGGGGTTCTGTATACTAAAGAAGAATATCTAGAAAAAATGCGTCCCTATCAAGGTGGGGGCGATATGATTCTCAATGTGAGTTTTGAGAAAACTGAATACAATGAAATTCCTTATCGCTTTGAAGCAGGTACTCCAAATATTTCAGGTGCTATTGGACTTGCTGCTGCGTTGGATTACATCGCTGATCTGGGTATTCAAAATATTGATCGTTATGAACGAGAATTGCTGGATTATGCCACTACCTGCTTCCAAAGTATTGAGGGACTCCGGATCATCGGGATTGCCAAGGATAAAGGCAGTATAATCTCGTTTACCCTGGATGGAATTCACCCACACGATGTGGGAACCATCATGGATATGGAAGGTGTCGCTGTGAGAACAGGTCACCATTGTACCCAACCGGTAATGGATTGTTATAATATCCCAGCTACGACTCGCGTTTCTTTGTCTTTTTACAATACCAAAAGTGAGATTGATATCATTGTCGATGCCATCCAAAAAGTAAAGGAACTCATGGGCTGATGTCTGAGCTAAGAGAATTATATCAGGAAGTCATCCTGGATCACAATAAGAATCCTCGCAATTTCAAGAAATTGGATCCGTACTCACATCACGCAAATGGTCATAATCCCCTTTGTGGTGATAAGTTGGAACTCTACTTGAATGTGGAGGCTGGCGTTATCTCTGATATCTCATTTATCGGGAGTGGATGTGCCATTTCAACTTCTTCTGCAAGCTTGATGACACAGTTTCTTAAAGGCAAAACTCTTGATGATGTCCAGAAATATTTTAGCCATTTTCATGGTTTAGTTACTGGCATCCCCCTGAAAGACAACGAGTTAGAGAAACTTGGAAAATTGGCTGTCTTTGCCGGAGTTCAGGAATTCCCGGCCCGCGTGAAGTGCGCTAGTCTTTCATGGCATACCCTAATGAATGCACTTGACTCCGCTAGTGAAATAGCTCAAACAGAATAGAACTAATATTGGACCTCTTATGACTGATAACATTCCAGAAATAGATCTTAGCGAAATTGAAGATAAGATTGTTTCTACAATAAAAGGGATTTATGATCCCGAAATCCCAGTCAATATTTATGATCTGGGTTTAATTTATGATATTAAGGTAACTGAAGAGCTGGAAGCCTATGTTAAAATGTCGCTTACTGCTCCAAATTGTCCTGTTGCCGGCTCCCTCCCCATTTCGGTTAAGCAAAAGATTTTAGAAGATATACCAGAATTGGAATTTGCTGACGTTGAGGTAGTTTGGGAACCACAGTGGCACAAAGACATGATCACTGAAGCAGGTTTATTACAGCTCGGGCTACTTTAGAATTAAGATTTGAAATTAGAAACTTGAAATTGAAATTCTCGACCTCAGACCATAAAATAAATATCTCTGCGACATTTCGACAAGCTCAATACAACGCTTTGTATACGCTGCGAGAGGATTTTCTATAAAATGAAGATTAGTGCCCAAGAAGAATATGGCATTCGATGCCTGCTGCACATAGGTCGCCAGACAGCAAATGGGGGGAGTAGCATCTCTACCATCAGTAGGGCAGAGCAAATCTCTCCATCCAACACGGCCAAGTTGGTTCGTATCCTCAGAATGAATGGATTTGTTGAAAGCAGTCGTGGAAAAGATGGCGGGTACACACTTGCCAGACCTCCGGCAGAAATAATGCTAAGTGAAGTTTTTGAAGTACTTGGTGGGAAATTGTTCGGTGGTGGATTCTGTGATCAATATGCAGGGACAGGTGAGGTTTGTACACATTTTGACCACTGTACTGTTCGCTCTTTTTGGTGTGCTATCCAGTCTGTTCTAGACCACGTATTGGGTCAGACTTCTTTAGAACATCTCATGGACCCAAAGGGCCTGGGTTGGTGGGAAACCTGCCTGACAGCAAACCCTCTCCTATCACGAGACTTATAGGGCTAGAATAAGCTCTTAAATTCACCCTCTTTGTTATTGTGTTTATATATGACTTTATCAGTCACGATATAATATTTTTATTGTCATATAAATACTACACTATCGTCTTTTTTTCTTTATATTAAGGACTGTAACTTGATTGAAATGTTTATACTTATAGCATAGGTAGTACACACTTTATGAATGCAAAAACAAAATCTATAGCTCGCATCCTCATTGTTGATGACGAACCTGATATAACCCATCTATTTGAAAATTTTCTTTCTGGCCTAGGATATGATATAAGTGCAGCTATCACCCCTGAAATTGCTATTGAACTCTTCGAAAAAGAAAACTTTGATGTCGCGGTTCTGGATATCAATATGCCCAGAATCAGTGGTCTAAAACTTCTAGAACAATTCAAACAAACCAGCCCAGAACTAATCGTCATTATGGTAAGTGCAATTCAGGATACTGACATTGTTGTCAAATGTATCCAGCATGGTGCTTATGATTATCTGGCAAAACCAATTATTGATCTCAATCAACTACAGATCAGAATTTCCAGAGGGCTTGCTGAGAAACAGATCCGCAGTGAAAATATTGCACTGAGGAAAGAGCTCAAACGCCATACCGACTATTTAGATATTGAAGCCCACTCAGCCGCTATGCAACGTATCCTTGAACGTATTAGTACGGTGGCAGACTACAATACCACAGTTCTTCTTACGGGTGAATCGGGTACAGGAAAAGAAGTTGCTGCAAGACTCGTACACAATCAGAGTAGAAATTCAGAGGGATCATTTATTCCCATTAATTGTGGTAGTATTCCTGGCACTCTCCTCGAGAGTACTCTCTTTGGCCATGAGAAAGGCTCCTTTACCGGTGCAAATGAGCGAAAAATTGGTGTTTTCGAAGAATCAAATAACGGAACCATATTTCTCGATGAAGTAACCGAGACCACCCCAGAATTCCAGATTCAGCTCCTCCGTGTGCTTGAGACAAGTGCTATTCGTCGGGTTGGAAACCCCACAGAGATAAAATTGAACCTTCGTGTGGTCGCTGCAACTAACCAAAATATTGAAGAGCTGGTTAAACAAGGCCGTTTTCGCGAAGATCTTTACTTTAGATTAAATGTCTTCCACATTGAGATTCCCCCCCTTCGAGACCGTAGAGAAGATCTCCCCGTTATCATAGAATATCATCTAAAAAGACTTTCAACTGCCATGGGTAAGGATGTTACTCGAATTGCACCGAAAGCACTTCAGATATTCAATACATACAGTTGGCCTGGGAATATTAGAGAGTTGGTCAATGTGCTGGAAAATGCAATGATCATGTGTAGAGATGATACTGTTTCTGTATCAGACCTTCCTACTCACTTGATCCATGGGGACAGCACTTTGGCTGTTCAGAGTGATCATGTGGTCGGTAATTACAATGATGCAAAAGAAGATTTTGAAAAAATTTATTTCCAAGCGTTGTTGAGGCAGACTGATCTAAATATCAGCAAGGCGGCTAATGAAGCTGGATTAAGCCGACAACACCTTCACCTGAAGCTTAAGAAATTGGGAATACAAAATTAGGATATAACCTGGTTTAACTCGCTGACAAATGACCAAGACCATTGAATGATGGATTTATTGGTAAAAGAGAGATGAGATGGAAGTACGCAAACAAGAAACTGCCCCAAGTGTTGGCGCTATCCAGGCGGAAGGCATTGCTGAGATATATAAGGATTTCGGGCTAAAGTTAACTAGCCTAAAAGGAGTAGC
>CAZOBQ010000056.1:0-13924 GCA_964578155.1 uncultured Lentisphaeria bacterium | reverse complement strand
CTACGCTTTAGGAAAGCGTTGCTCTATCCTGCTGAGCTACAGGGGCAATACATATGGAATCTTTAAATTCCTAATAATAACCCGTCTTCGCCTTGCCTATCTACAAGGCTTCGCCGCGGTTATCCTCATTTTATTGGGATGACATCGCGCCGTAGCCGACAATAATCTACACACTCGCAATTATACACTCGTGCGAAGGCGGATAAAAAAGCACGCCAATATAATCGAGTAAGTAAGGTCGCCAAAGGGATTTAGAGGTCTGTTGGTTAGGAAGTTTGGGTTCTTCTACGGTCTACAGACCTACGATGAATAAAAGTTTGGAGGTTCTACTCAATACTATTCAGACACAAAATAAAAAAGGTCGACATGAAATCCGACCTTTTTAGAGTAACTATGGTTGCTGAACTAGGCTTTGACTTCCAACCCACCGAAAGCAACAGTACAGTTTAGGGTCACATTAACGGCATCTTTGCCAGCGCCTTTTGTTTTATCCTCAATTGCCCCGAAAATAGGAGTACCGGCAATAACCACATTCCAATCAGGAGGAACCATGATCTCAGCACCACCAAATAGAACTGTAACATTAATGGTACAACCCGTCTCAATGGCCTTAGCCTCACGTAGATCTAGTTCCACACCACCAAATAGAGACATGATATTCGCACCGGTAAAATTGTCGGAGTGAACTGTTTTCTCTACCCCACCAAATATGGCTGAAGCATGGACTTGATCTTTATCGCTGTCAGACACATTGGAAAAAGTAAGACCTGGTTTACCTTTCGACTTCAGCAACATGGAAACCCCTGCATATAGGATTGCCAATGGCCAAAGTTTAAAGATGCTACCCCAATTGATAAAATCCAATGTTGCAGAAAGGAGTACCAAACCAACGATAAAAAGAATGGATCCGTTACGACGATCATCACTCTGTAATTTTGAAAAGCCTGCTATCACTAGGATGATGGGCCACCATTCACCAATAAAATGGCCAAGGTGCATGATATTCAGACTCTGGAGCAGAAAGATGGCTCCAACTATAATTATAGCAATTGCAATCCAAGACTGCTGATTACTCTTAACCGGTAATTTCTCTGTCCTCTTAACTGATATTTTCTCGGTCATTTATTCAAACTCCTTTATTCAGAACTAATGCGGCAAAATTACACTAAAAGGACCCTAGCCCAAAGGGATTTCCATTTTAATCAGAAATTTGGTCCCCGTATCGTCAGATTCCTCAAATCGTTTAAGCTCATATTGAGTAATTGTCCATGCAATAAGAGAACCTACTCCTGCCCCAAATAGCACATCTGTAAAATAATGCATATCTCCGGCTACTCGTAAATAGGCAGTGCCACTGGCAGCAGCTATTAGTGAAGCCCATATCAAGGCTTCTTGTTCCGGGTAAGCCTCAGATAGCAGGATCCCATTCGTGACTGCCTGAGAGAAGGCAACACTACTATGCCCACTGATAAATGAGGCATTATCTTTGGCTCCCATTGATGATCGAGTACCATAATGATGATAGGGGCGTTCCCGTCCCACCAGAATTTTAGTCAAATTGGTAGCTATGCCATTGAGGGCGAAGACTTCCATATTAATGAGGAGGGACCGTTCCCATTCTTCAGTTAGCAGAGGCGCCCAGATCAAACTTGAAATCGATACGCTATAGATCAGCTTATCACTCATTTTTTCAGCAGCAGACTGCTTTTCAGGTCCAAGATAGAGGATATTCCGCATCTTCTCATCAAAGCTATTGGGTCTGCCAAATCTTGGTGTTGATGGCGTATAGTGTTCTTTTGCGTATAATTCAATCCAGGTTGCGATCCCCACACCAGCAGACGCCACGAGAAAATCCTTTTCAGTTGGCACAGATTGTCCATATAAACCTGCACCCGAAATGCTTATCACAAACACCAGCAGTGAATGGGTGAAAAATCTACATTTGTTTGCACTAAAGGATAAAATCTTTGAAATCTCCCTGTTCCGTTCTCTGTAGAATAGGTGAATCGGCAAAAAGATCGCCTACTTCAAGTCCCATGTCCGAATATAACTTTCTCGGGACACCGATATCAGCTAAAAACAGACTTCCCACCTCCTGCCCATGCTCAGCCTGGAGTAGACCATGTTTTGGTAAAGCCAAGGTCAAAGTTCCATCAGCCACAATGGACTCCCCTGCTAATTCACCAGAAACATCCAGACCTGTGGGTGCATCCAATGAGATAATCTGTTTATCTGGCAATTGATTCACCGTGGCAATGATTGCTTGGAGCTGGGAAGATAGTTTCCCACTGAGCCCATACCCTATGATGGCATCTACAATGACATCAGTCCCTTTGAGAATGTCTAATAAGTCATTCCCTTGATTAGAAGTTATCTCTACCCCCATTTTATGAAGTGTTTTGAGATGTTGTTCGGGAACTACCTTACGCCTCGAGTCCTCACCCACTGTGATCACTTTCACATCATAACCCCAGTTCAATAAAAAGCGTGTACATACGAATCCACCGCCACCATTGTGACCGTTGCCACACAGGACAGTCACCTTTGGTTGATCCACACCACGTGCAAACCACCGCACCAGTTTTGCCAAATTCTCACCGGCATGTTCCATCATTTGGAGCAAAGAAATTCCGTATTCTTCAATCATGAGACGATCGACTTCGATCATTTGATGGCGATCAATAGAGGGAATCAGAACAGACATTGTCAGACTTTTAAATTCATAAGTAACATATTGAGTGACAATCTAATGTGTAAATGGAAAAGCGGTATACTTATCAAACGATAAGTATGAAGAGGGATTCTTTGTTTAAGCTTGTGAGCTCAATGCTCTGAGTTTTGCTCGAAATTTAACGTCATTGAAGGAGCCTAAATACCATAACTTACCATTTACCCATATTGAGGGTGTGATCCCTCCAAAAGATTTTCGGCAGGGCTCTGGATCATCAGTGTGGATTATCTCTAGAATGGTATTTGGATTAATATGACAGATGTACTCAAGTTCTTTTAGCGTACGTTCGCTGTAAGTACACCCACTTCGAACTAAGATTTCTACCTTGATGTCCTGATTGATCTGTTCTACTGGCTTCATGCCCCAATATGAGATGCCCATACCAGGACTTCTGTCACATTGGCGACAGGCTTTACATATTTATCAGGTCAGCTCTTTAGTTGATCAAGCTCGCCTTTAAGCTGAAGGAAGCGTCTGGAGAATTTAATGACATCCTCTTCAGCTAGTTCATTAAGGACTTGATTCACTGTCTGACGTGCAGTCGCTGTTAGATCAGCTATTTCCTGATGGGTCAAGAAAGGTCGAACCATCCAGCCGTCTACCATTTTCTTCCCGAAAGTTGAAACATAGCGATAAAGGAAAGCGGTGATGCGCTCTTTGGCATTTTTAAAGACCAGATCTTCCACATGGGCTTGGATTTTACGTAGGCGGAATCCAATAAACTTGTTCACACTCATAGTGAGTTTTGGACTTTTTTCCATCATGTCCTGGAAATCACGCTTATCCATGGCACAGACAACGGCATCTTCCACAACTTCTGCAATATTATCATGGGTATCCTGTCCAAGAATAGCGCTTTCTCCAAATATTTCACCCGGTCCTAAGAGATGTAGCGTTGTGGTTTTACCATCTTCAGATAAACGATAGATCTTGATCTTCCCCATTTTGAGGAAGTAGATCGTATTGGAAGCATCTTCAGGAAAATAGATAACCTCTTTTTTGGCATTGTTCTGCATGCTGGTATTCTTTTCAATCTCGGCCATCATGCTGGAACTTATACCTTCCAGTACATTAAAATTCTGCAGGTACCATAGTTTCGTTTTCTCTGACATTTAACCCTCAATCTCTTTTTTTATTCAAATAATAGACCGTTTTCGTTTCAACCGTAAACCCGATTTTGAAACGTTTGTTTCAGCATATTTTGATTCGGCAGGCATTTTAGACAAATATTGTAATATTTAACAGGATTATCTCAAATCTCTAATGTGGATAATATCAGTAGCCCCCGACTTTAGTCGGGGGTTAGGGTATCTTCTGTGAAAAAAACTCTAGCGCTCAGATGGTTGCCTTAAGAAAACCATCTGAGCGCTAGAGTTTTAGCTTGATCAAGAGAATATAAAAACCCCGGGCTAAAGCCCGGGGCTATTGATAACTATACTATGGCAGATACTGCCTTTACTAGCCAATAGGCTCAAACCTGGCCTGGAAGAACCGCAAATATTCAGGTTCGTAGGTGAATTTCAAACCTGTAATGGATGCTCTTCGTTCAAAAACATCGGCAATGGATTCAGCAACGACATCCATGTGGGCCTGGGTATAAACACGTCTTGGGAGAGTCAAACGAACTAACTCCAGTTTTGGACTATTATTTTTCCCTGTCTCCTTGTTTCTCCCGGCAGAGACCATGCCCCGCTCCATACATCTAACACCGCTCTCGATATAGATCTCGGCTGCCAGAGTTTGGGCTGGAAAAACATCCTGAGATAAATGTGGCAGGAATTTCTTAGCATCCAGAAACACACCGTGAGTTCCGATAGGTTTTACGATAGGAATACCATATTCCATGAGTTTTTTACCCAAATAGATAGTTTGACCAACGCGAGCGCGCATATGATCATCCTGTACCGATTCAGCAATTCCGATGGCCAGAGCTTCCATGTCACGACCAGCCATTCCACCGTATGTGTGCAGGCCTTCATAAACAACAACCATGTTCTGAGCTTTGCGATAGACCTCTTCATCATTGGTTGCCATAAAACCACCAATATTCACGATGGGGTCTTTTTTGGCACTCATGGTGGCGTGGTCTGTCAGATCACAGATCTCATAAACGATCTCTTTTACCGATTTATCAGCATACCCTGGTTCACGATCTTTAATGTACCAGGCATTTTCAGCAACGCGGGTCATATCATGGACGATGGCAATGTCGTGCTTATTGGTAAATTCACGAACCTCTCTGATATTTTCCAGGGAGATCGGTTGACCACCCGCCATATTTACGGCTGTGGCTATACAAATATAGGGCACTTTATCGGCACCGACTTCATCCACTAGATCTGCCAGTTTTTTTAGGTCTACATTACCTTTGAACGGGTGCTCACTTTCAGTATCATGAGCTTCATCAATGATCACATCAACAAATTTGCCACCAGCCAGTTCCTGGTGGAGTCTGGTTGTGGTGAAATACATATTTCCAGGAATATAATCGCCCTCTTTGATGAGGATCTGGGACATCATATGCTCAGCAGCCCGACCTTGATGAGTTGGGATGATGTATTTATACGAATAGTAATCCTGGATGGCTTTTTCCAGGTTGTAATAATTGCGGCTACCGGCATAGGCTTCATCACCCATCATCATACCGGACCATTGGACGTCACTCATGGCATTGGTGCCACTGTCAGTGAGTAGATCTATATAGACATCAGCTGATCTTAACAGGAAAGTATTATATCCTGCTTCTTTGATTGCTTCAATACGTTCTTCTTTGGTGGTCATGGTCAAGTGTTCGACCATTTTGATTTTCCAGGGTTCAGCCCAGGATTTTCGATGTTTCATTTTAAATTCTCCATCTAGATAATTGTCAATAACTCAGTTTTAAAAACACTTACAAACGTGGAATGAAATTACCAGGCAGCTCTTTGTTGTACTGAACAAGAAGTAGCCCACTCATGTTTATTGGTGATTCTATTTGATATTGATTTTGGAGAATACATACGATCTATATTAAACTTGATTAAGAGTTTTGAAAGCGTTCACTAGAACCTGGGATTCACAATATTGTTATAAATGGAACCGAAGGTGTAACTGATCCCCATGGATGCATAATAATTATACTGGGTAGCGAGTTGCTTACGGTGTAGCAGGATCTCTTCCTGGGTAGCCACTCCCTTGGGCAGAGATAATTGGTCATGGATCAATGAGTAATTACCGCGAACGTTGAATGACAGACCCTTGATGATCTTCCAGGAAATATTACCATGGACATCAAAACGGTTCTTTGATAAATCGTGAAAATAATGAGAGGCTGTACCTTCCAGCTCCACAGATCCCCAGGGCTGTTTCAGCTCATATTCAATATCAAGAGCCTGTTTGAGCAGGTTTTCCTCTGTTTTGTCATAGACGGTGATCTCTTCGTATTGATTTATGGTGTAACCAACCCGATACTTGAAACGAAGCTCTCGTCGTGTGGATTCGCTGTAGGGATAAATATTATACTCAATGGTTGGGTTCAGCCAATATGCAGCGTCAATATTTGAATAACTTGATGTATTGGCACCGCCAGTGAAACCAAGCGACAAATGATCTGAGAGGCTCTTTACTATGAGAGCGCTAAGTTCTACGACGACTCAAGCTTTCGTATACTGAGTCATCGATAGTGTAGGCATCATAATCATCATTCAAGCAAAGGTCAAAGCTGAGTTTCCAATCCTCAGTCACTCGCTTGGCATTGAGGTGTTCATGATAATTCTGCCCCTCATAGGATGACTCGCCATTCAGCCAGGCATCAAAATTGATCCGGAACACCCAATAGTTCCATTTGTCTGAGGGTTGTTCGAGTTCACCCTCCTGTTCAAATGAGATGTCTAGACTTTCTGCCAGGGGTGTTTTAATGAGATATCGGAATAGACCGTGCTTTAATCGTTTGACAATTTCTTCACGTATTTCATCCCAAGTGGCGTTTTGTTCAGTATTGAAGGTCAGAGTATCCTGCATCCCACTAAAGGCATCATATCCCTCCAGTGTTAGCTCATAGGCTCGTCCCCCACTACCGGTGGATTCTCTGGTGAGCATGATGAATACATTGGACTCGGTACGATCGATAACATAGTTGACAAAATTGATCTCGGTCCGGATGTAGTTCATGTCGCAGAAGCTGCAATCGATATAGATGTTGGGAGCATCGTCTTTGGTGACGTTAGTGGAGTCCAGAGAATTGGGGGAAACCGTGGTCGATAAGATCAAGAGAGTAATAAAACTGTATTTCAACATATAACGCGTCCTTAACATGCACTCACTAACTGTGAGCTGAGCAATTCTGATCGAGATAGATGCCCTGAAAGGTTATTTAAGATACATCATCTTAATCACACTGGAACAACTACCTGTGTCAAGCTATGCAAAATACAGACCAGCATGGACTGCTATCGTAGAGATTTAGCGACTCTCCCCCGGATAGATTAAACCACCATCCGAACGAATTTTATCCATGACTTCCATAATTTGAATCGTCTCATCAAGGGGCATAAGTGGATGCTCAATTCTCGCCTTATCCAACATATTCATGACAGCCTGTGCTTCATATTGATAGGCATTACCGGCATAAGGGGTCTGGATTATCTGTGGCTCTTGTCCGTTGATATGCAAAGACAGTTTCTCAGGTCGGGGTATGATTCCATTAATTTCCAGGTATCCTTTGGATCCAATCAGTCTAGGATTGGTGTTTGACGTAAATCTGCTGGAGCATCCAAGTTCAGCACTTGCTCCATTGTTATAGCTAAAATTCATGGATACCTGGTCATCAACAACTGTCTCACACAGATGCATGCTGCTCTCTATACTTTCAGGTTTCCCAAAAAATAGAAAGGACAGGGCAATGGGATAAACGCCGAGGTCCAGCAATGCACCACCTGCGAGGTGCGGATTAAATAATCTATGCTCAGGATCAAATTCCATTTTAAATGAAAGATCGGCCTTTAGCGTTTGAGGTTCACCCAGTTGACCTGAATCTATGATCTCTCTTGCAACGGAATACCAGGGCTGAAAACGATTCCACATTGCTTCCATCAAAAAGAGTTTCTTTTCTCGGGCTAAAGCAACCATCTCCCTGGATTGGGTGGCATTAATTGCAAATGATTTTTCGCATAATACATGTTTCCCAGCGTTTAAAGCATCAATGACATTCCAGTGGTGAATATTATGTGGTGTTCCAACATACACAATATCTACATCAGGATCTTTGTATAGTTCTTCATAACTAGCATAAGCACCAGGGATTGACCACTTTTCTGAAAAATTATTGGCGGTTTCCTGAGAACGTGATCCTACTGCTAGCACCTCTGCATTTTCCAGCGTTTTCAGAGCTTCAACAAAATGATTGGCGATATTTCCGGTGCTGATAATCCCCCATCTGTATTTATTGGACATCAGCAACTCCTTTTGGTTTTAGCACATGCATGCAACAAATATAATCAAAACCGTTGAAACGGTTAGTCTCGTCAAAAAGGTGCTTTGCCACCTGACTGAAGTCAGGTGTTAACGAGATTCTATTACCATATTTTCTCATTATCACCCAACTTCAGTTGGGTGATAAGAAAGCTGACTGATAAAGAAAAGCCGTTTTAACGGTTTTTCAGGAAACGGAGATTTGTACGCCCGGCAGGAGTCGAACCTGCGACCTTCGGTACCGGAAACCGACGCTCTATCCAGCTGAGCTACGGGCGCATATTGTAGAACTGAGGTCTTGTCCTCAGCATTTTCCTAAACTTTCAAATCCTCGTAGTGAAGCTGCCTGTCCGGCGTAGCCCAAGAGGCGAAGACGGAAGCTACGGGCGCGTGGTGTAGAACTAAGGTCTTAGCCTTAGTAAAATCCTTATTTCAATTCAAGGGACATTTCGACAGGCTCAATGTCCGGGAACTAAAGTATTGTCCACTTCAGCTATCACAATCTATTTCAGGCTGTTCTCCGCAGATTTAACCGTATTAGAGAGTAACATAGCGATCGTCATAGGACCCACCCCACCAGGAACCGGTGTGATCGCCGAAACTTTTTCAAGAACTGCCTGATAATCAACATCTCCAACCAGTCGATAGCCTCTTTCCTTACTGGCATCATCTACCCTGTTGATACCCACATCAATCACAACAGCACCGTCCTTCACCATATCTGCCCCAATGAATTCTGGAGCACCAGCAGCCGCGATGAGAATATCAGCTTGCCTAGTATGAATAGACATATCAGGTGTGCGGGTATGAACCAGAGTGACCGTAGCATTTCCAAGAGCTCGCTTCTGGATCATGAGGTTTGCCATAGGCTTCCCCACAATGTTGGATCGTCCTACCACAACGACATGCTTACCTTCAGTTTCAATATTGTAATATTTGATGATCTCAAGAATACCAGCCGGTGTACAGGAAACAAAGCCTTCTAAACCTAAAACCAGTTTTCCAACATTTACCGGATGAAATCCATCCACATCCTTCTCTGGGTCGATAGCTTCAATTACTTTTTGAGAGTCAATTCCTTTGGGTAATGGTAACTGCACCAGAATTCCATGGACTTCAGAATCCTGATTCAAATCTTCAACTAGCGCCAGCAAATCATCCTCACTGGTCTCAGTAGGAAGTCTCAAAACCTGGGAATTAAACCCCAATTTTGCGCTCTGACGTTCTTTTGACCTCACATAGACCTGAGATGCTGGATCTTCACCCACTAGAACAGCAGTTAAACCTGGCTTCACCCCTTTTGGAAGGAGAGCAGCAATTCGTGATTCCAGGTCAGACTTAATCGCTTCTGATACCGGTTTCCCCCGAAGAACTAGTGGATCATTTTGCAATCGCAGTATTCCTTGATTCTCGAATGACCACAACCTTGATCTGACCAGGATAGGTCATTTCAGCTTCAATGCGACCGGCGATCTCCAGGCTCAAGCTCTGAGCTCTTGAATCATCAACCTTGTCGCTCTCAACCATGACACGCACTTCACGACCGGCCTGAATGGCGTATGATTTGGTTACCCCGTCAAAACCAGTGGCAATGCCCTCAAGATTCTTTAGCCGTTTGATATAACTCTCTAATGTATCACCACGGGCGCCACGTCTGGAACCACTAATTGCATCAGCTGATTGGACCAGCGCTGAGATAGGTCCTGTCATAGGAACTTCTTCATGGTGAGATTCAATGGCGTTTATCACAGCATCTGGTTCGCCAAATTTTCGCGCATACTCCCCGCCGATCAAGGCGTGAGTACCATCCGTATTTCGGTCAATGGCTTTTCCAAGATCATGGAGGAATCCAGCTCGTCTGGCCATAACACCATCCAAATCAAGTTCTGCTGCCATAAGGCCTGTTAACCAACCCACTTCGATACTGTGTTTTAAAATATTTTGTCCATAACTGGTTCTGTATTTGAGACGACCAATTAGTTTCATAATCTGGGCATGGAAGACAGGTAAATGCAATTCAGCCAGCGCTTCTTCTGCGGCAACACGCATCTCTTCATCCACATCTTTGGTGGCTTTGGCGATCATTTCCTCAATACGGGATGGATGAATACGACCATCCTGAACCAGAGCGGTTAGGGCAACCCTGGCAATTTCCCGACGAACGGGATCAAAACCCGATAGGACAACAGCCTCCGGTGTATCATCAACGATTAGCTCCACACCAGTCAATTGTTCAAAGGTCCGTATGTTTCTTCCTTCACGACCAATTACGCGACCCTTCATTTGGTCTGAAGGTAATTCTACAACAGATACCGTTGATTCAGCCGTATGATCCGCAGCTGAACGCTGAATTGCGGAGATGACGATCTTATTGGCTTCCTTGTTGGCATTTGTAACAGCCGTCTCACGGATTTGTTTTGTGAGTTGTGCTGCTTCAGACTCAGCCACTTCTTTGAGGTTCTCAATTAAGGATCGTTTTGCCTCATCCTGGGTCATCTGGGCGATCTTTTCAAGGACCTGATTCTCTTGCTGAACCAACTCATCGTAATGAGCCTTCTTTTCACTCAGCTCTGTTAGCTTTTGGGAGACCTGGGCCTCGGTCTTTCTGATCTCAACTTCTTTGCGATCCAGGGCTTCAGATTTATTATCCAGTTTGTTCTCACGACTTGAGATATTTCGTTGGGATTCCTGAACTTCCTGAAATTTAATTTTTACTTCATCATCAGCTTTCATGATGATTTTGCGGGCTTCGCCTTTGGCATCCAACTCGGTTTCTTTAATAAGAGATTGGGCTTCTTTTTCGGCGCTAGATACTATTTGTTCTGCCAGGTTTCCGGCAGCTCTAGTTTTCATTTTGTAAGAATATGCGACGAGGGGTATTGCGACAGCAAATCCCACAATTACAGCAATGAGCGGGATAAAGGAGGATAAATCCATAGGTCTAACCTTTCATATATAATGAAGACCTCTGGAAATTCTGTACCTGTAAACAGGAAATGGGTGTGGGTACACCCCTAAGCGGTATTCGACACCTTAAGTGCTAAGTGTTTCATCAATGAGTTCAGTGAGCGCTTGTACACGCTCTTCAAAACGACTTTCGATTCTATCTTTGTCTTGACGGGTTGAAAATAGTTCATCCGTAATATTCATCCCAGCCAAAATGGCTACCTTGCCCTCTTCTTGCGCGGCGTTGGCACCCTCTTCAACTTCTCTCATTTTCATATCGACGTAACTTGCGACACCACTAATATAACTTGAATCAGCCTTACCTTTGATAGTGTAAGACTTACCGTATATAGTTACTTGTACTGTGTTATTATCTAATGGGTCCATTACTTCGTTCACTTATTCATTATGCACATAGGCTAGAAACCGCGTTACAAAACTTCCAACTCCGCATCGATCATATCTATCATACTATTGAGCTTGCCACGAACGGCGTCAAGATTTCCTACAGTGCCATCTGAGGGTCGTTCCATGATCTGATTACGAAGGGAAAGGTTTTCTTTTTTTAATAAGCTAACATGGGCAACAAGCAATCTTACCTTGTCTTCAAACTTACTTAGGATCTCATCAATCACTATATTGCCTCTCTTAATGTAGCGTTGTACGCGTCTTCCAATCCTCTGAGAATCCGCTTGAAATCCTTATCGATTTCTTTTTCAGTAAGCGTTCTCTTTTGATTTTGAAAAACCAGTCTAAATGTAAAGCTTTTTTTGCCACTTGCAATAGATTTTCCTTCATAGATATCGTATAAGCGGCTATATATTAAGTACTTACCAGCATTTTGCTTGATAAGTTTATCTAATTCTGAGTAATTGATATGGGCATCAACCAGTATTGATAAATCGCGTTCCACACTGGGAAAAGCGGCAACTTTCTCATACTTGATCTTCCGTGTAGCACCCAAATTATTGGGGATAAGTATCTCAGCATAGATGCCTGGAAGATTGGTATTTTTATCACCCTGCTCTTGAAGATCACAAAGAATACCCAACCTTTGTTCTCCTAGCATTACGTCCAGACTTGCACCAAACAGGGCATGTTCCTTACTCTGAAAAGTGATTATCTCACCAAATAGGTCTGCAAATAATGAAGCAAGTACACCCTTCATCTGATAGATATTAGCTGGGACAACTTCTTGTGACCATTGTTTGACCTGTAACTCACCTGAAATAAATATTGCCAAATGAGTTCGCTCTAAGGCACCTGTATCAATATTAGCATCTGCTGTACTGATCTGACCCAGTTCAAATAATCTTAGATCGGATTGACGTCGGTTCAGATTGTATTCAGCAGCTTTGACAATACCGCCCAGTAAAGAAGTCCGAATGGAAGCCATATCACGTGATAGTGGATTCGCCAACATAAGCGGCTCTTCATCACCAAACACCTCGGGATGGTCATCAACTTTAACGAGACTGTTCCCGTAGATCTGATTAAACCCGGTAGCTGCCAGATGATCAATAATCTTTTCCCGCATGGTATCTGGAGTTGCTGCACTCATTTTGTTAGTGATCATGAAATGTTCCGGGATGGGAATATTATCATAACCATGGATACGGCCAATTTCTTCGACAATATCAATTTCACGCGTCAGATCCGGTCTGAAAGTAGGAATGCTTAGCTGATATTTCCCAGCTTCGATCTCCTGGCTCGACATACCTAAGCCATGAATGATTTGAACCATCTCAGCAGCACTGATCTGAGTTCCTAAAATTTTATTACAGCGTTCAACTCTGAATTCAAACTCATGAGGTTTGATCACTTCAGGATAGACATCAACCTGACCTTTGGGAATCTCACCACCGGCAAGATCAACGATCATCCCAGCTAAGCGGTCCAAAGCATATGGGACACCATTTGGATCAGCACCGCGTTCAAAACGATGACTGGCATCAGTCGCCAATTGTAGCTTCCGAGCGCCTCTACGTACGGTTACAGGCTCAAAATAAGCACTTTCCAACAAGAGATCAGTTGTATCATCTTTAACTTCTGAATTTTCGCCACCCATAACACCGGCAACAGCCACAGGTTTTTTACCATCGCAGATTAAAAGGACATCATTATCAAGTTCGCGCTCTTTACCATCTAGAGTAGTGATCTTTTCTTTATTCTCTGCCATGCGGACGATAATCTTATCATCTTCAACATAGCGTAAATCGAATGTATGTAAGGGATGGCCAGTTTCCATAAGGACATAGTTGGCAGCATCCACAACATTATTAATGGACCGAATCCCAGCCGCTTGCAAACGTTGGCGCAACCAGGCAGGTGATTCAGCTATTTTGACACCCTTAACCAATCTTGCAGCATAGCGCGGACAAGCCTGAGTGTCCTTGATCTCAACTGAAACAAGATCTGAAGTGGCTTCACTGGATTCAGTGAGTTTAACCTGGGGAGTATGAATCGTTTTCCTTAATATGGCACCTAGGTCACGAGCTACTCCGATATGACCCAAAGCATCGGAACGATCTGGAGTCAGATCCAATTCTAGGGTAACATCATCTCCGGATAAATAATTGGCGATGTCGATTCCCAATGTGGCATCGTCATCAAGGACCATGATTCCAGAATGTTCGTCAGAAATCTCTAATTCGCGTTCAGAACAGATCATTCCATGAGAAACAACGCCGCGTAGCTTGGCTTTTTTGATGGTCAAGCCAGCAGGAAATGTGGTACCAATGGTGGCAACTGGCACTTTTTGGCCGGCCGCTACATTTGGAGCGCCACAAATGATCTGAT
>CAZOBQ010000055.1:0-14333 GCA_964578155.1 uncultured Lentisphaeria bacterium | reverse complement strand
CTGGTACCCAATCGTAGACAAGAAAGATTACGTCATTGGTGCATTCTGGAATGATATAAAACCGGGGGAATTGAGGGGTGTCAATTTTTCTGATTCATCCTATCTTTACAAATCCAAGGACGGTGATAAATGGGAACTTATTGTCGATAAGAAAACGACATTTTTCGAAAAAGACCTCAAAATGAAAAGCGATGGCACCATTAGCGGTGGGGAAAAATAGCACGAACTGGTTCCAATCGATATTTTGCTATCGTCATTAATAAATCCTCAAATTGAATATGCAATCAATAATTGTGCTATATAGTAAGTACTCAGGATAAAGAGTTGACCATCTTTGAGTTTTCTAACAAATCGGTTAAACACGAGAGTTACATCTGAGCTGATAAAAAATATGCTACCCACAAGGGCGACAATACTACTGTGGCTGTATGATAGTCCAAGACGGCTCGTTGCTTGCCAAAGTAACAATATTAAAACCAGGGAATATATAACAATAGGGATAGTCTTCCCTTCAACTCGAGGAAGCAGAATCCTTAGAATAATCGCTCCGATGATTAAGCCAGGAATCAAATACAAAATATTTGCGGGAAATATAGAGTCACTCACAAACGCAATTATATAGAAAATGTGAGCGATTAGAAAGCTCGCTAAGCCATGCATAAACTTATCAGTCGGTAGCATTAACATGATATCACCTAGCATAGAGAATGCTAAACCATAAATAATCATCATTTTGTAAAATATCGAGACCTCGGGGACCTGAAAAATGCTAAAAAGGATGATCAGAATAAGTGTCAGAGGTTTAAAAAGGTAAGTTTGGTGAGTTAATTGTTTCAAATCAGCTCTTATATGTAAAATCGCTGATATGATTGCCAGGATTGGTATAATGTGAATGATCATTTTATCGGGGCTCTCTACCTTAACAGAAATGACTGGGCTATAATTTTACGCTCATGTTAAAACCACAAGTTAATAGTCTTTGTTACACCCACAATATCTCTATCTCTAATATTATTTAGCTTATTTGTGGCGAATTACCTGTTATTTTGACCGTGTCGTCAGCGAAGAAAGGGTCAATAAATGCCTTATCGTAAATCAAGAATATTACAACACATACTTACCATACTCCTGGTAATAAATTTAGCTAATTGCGTGCATATAAAAGTTCGCACTCCAAGGCACAATATCCATGATATAGTCGCCAAGGCGAACACCGACTTCTATCTTGACCATCGAATCTGGTATCAGGATGTGTATGCCGAAGTCTCTGGCGACAAGATAATACTCAAAGGAGAAGCCTTCTTTGAATTGCCAGTTAAAGGAATCGCCAAAAAACTTCAAAAGGCCGGATATGAACAACAGCTTATCGATCAGGTCACCTATCTACCTGAATCATTCGAGAATGATCTGAATTACGGCATCATCACCGTGCCCTATACAATGGGACGATATGAACCTGTAGCCGAAAAGCAGGAAGGTACCGAAATGCTCTACGGCGAGCCTGTGCGTCTGATCAAAGATGCTGATCCCTACGTTCAGGTACAATCATCAGTTGGTTACCTTGGATATATCCCCAAGTCAGATCTTCGCATGCTTAGCTTAAATGATTGGAAAGCATATCATTCCAATGAATTTGCCATTATTAACGAGAACATCACTCTTGAGAATGGGTTTGAGTTACAAATAGGCACCCGACTTCCCTACCTTGGTGATGATCGCTTCCTTCTGGCTGACGGCTCTGAGATCAGTCTCTCTCCGGACAATTACAAACTGGTGAATGCTGAGCTAAATCCTCTGCGTCAGGCCATCGTCACATCTGGCGAACAGTTTCTGGGACTGCCCTACGTTTGGGGTGGACGCTCTGCCGAAGGTCTGGATTGCTCCGGTTTTGTTATGCAGAGTTATGGAATGAATAATCTATATCTTCCCCGCGATACAGACGAGATGGCCAATGTAGGCAGAATGATAGGTTTCCCCGGCTGGACCGATGCCATGCTCCCCGGCGATCTCCTGTTTTTTGCAGGCAGCAGACGTATGGTAACCCATACAGCGATATATCTGGGAGAGGGTAAGGTCATCCACAGTCTGGGATCAGGTGTACAGATTCAGAGCATCAACCCCGACGATCCCGATTATGCCGAACGTCTCCATAAACGCTTCATCTTTGCAAAGAGATTTTTTGATTAAGCACAAATCCAGCTTACTCTTCCTCCTCGCAGCCCTATTCATTGGGGCATTGCTTGCCTGCAGTGGCAACTCTTATACAGTCATGACCTACAATATCCGTCACGGTGTGGGTATGGATCGTGTTCTGGATCTCCAACGTGTAGCAAAAGTGGTCGATGCTGCCAAACCTGATATTCTTATTCTAAATGAGGTTGATCATGGGACTGTCAGAGCATTTGGCATTCTTCAGGCTGACAGTCTAGGCAAACTGCTTGAAATGGATGCTACCTTTGGTCGTTCAATTGATTTTGATAGTGGACAATATGGAAACGCTTTGTTGAGCAAATTTCCCGTTTTAAGTTTCCAGATATTTGACCTCTCAACTGATAGTCTCCTGGAAGGTAGGAGTGTCTTTCTAGCCTCAATACTGCTGGAGCATGACACGCTGTTTGTCATGGGTACTCACCTGGGTCTTAAGCCTGATGAACGCGAGGAGCAGGTAAAACGTATCATTCAACTTTTGCCCCCTTCTGCTGATCTGATCCTGACCGGCGACTTTAACTTTGAACCAAATTCAGATACACACCAAATGATAACTAAGTCTTTGAGTGATGGAATACTTCAGATTAACAGGCAGGCGGAGAATACCTTTCCGGCAGACCAACCAGTACGAAGAATTGACTATATATTTATTGGATCGAATATCCGACCAAGGGGAATACCAGCTCTGACTCTAAACGAGATTACTACAGCTTCAGATCATCGACCACAGATGCTAAGATTCCAATTCAAATAAGTATTATTTATAGAGTTTATAGATTTTTACTCTGATCGATAAAGATCATTGCTTCAATAGGATAGCCCAGAGAGCGTGCTTTCTCAATAATTACAGTGAGAACTTCTTCAGCCAATTCAGGAGTTCTGCTCAAGATCCATAAGTATTTTTCTGAATCACCAGCGACCAAAGCATACGAGTAGTCTTCAGCTAAAAGGATCACGTTATATCCACCATAAAAAGGTCTGAAGAATGAGACTCTCAATGCACCTCGATTTGCTTCTCCAGTAAATTTTGCTACACCTGTGGCACTCTTCCATTTTGATTTATCAGCATAGTAGCCCTTGTTGAGTACAGCTACTTTGCCATCATCACGGAGTTTGTAATTAGCCGTCACATTGCTCATTCCCCGCTCAAATGAATGATCCATTCGGGCAATTTCATACCAGGTACCCAGATATTGATCGAGGTTAAAATTTTCTACGGCTTCCTGGACCATATCAGGGCTCTGGCCAAATAAAGATGTTAAAATCAATATGAATGCCCCCAGCTTCTTCATTATAAACTCCACTTAAAGGATGGTTCAAATATTTGTGATCTCATTGTGTGTTCAGCAGATATGCTTACTTATTTGTAAAAATATCAGGGATTTATCAGGAGATTAGCTATCCAAAGATTCAAGTCGTTTTTCAAATTCAGATAAACCCTCAACCTTTAGATTTATATCTTTTGCAGGCTGGGGTGAGTCATTACTGGCGAATGGGCTGGTTTCAAGGGGGCTGTCTTCAGCTTTAGCCTCTTTCTCCTGGAGTCGGTCGAGCATGACCTTCACTTCATCATTAAACTCACTGACGGTCATCTCCAGGCGCCGCATTAGTTCATCCATGAGGACATGACCGTAATTCTGATCAATTCCATTCATTAGATGCCCGAGATTTTCCTGTAGGAATTTCATTCTACTGTCAGAATTTGCGAAATCAATGTCAGCCATTTTTCCTCCGAAATGTTAGATATATACGATTGAGAATTTAAAAGGTACTCTATAACAAAGCAAGACGCTTTCAAAAAGACTTATTTTGTTCAGATATGGAAGCTCATCGTCTTCGCGAGGGAACCCTTCCCTTCGGCAAGCTCAGGACAGGCTCGGCTCAGGAACCAGTGACCGCGGCGATCTCAGATTCAATTATCTCTCTTCAATTGGAGATTGCTTCGTCGTGAACACTCCTCGCAATGACTTATAAGGAAGTGCAAGAGTATAAGACAACACCTTATTTCCTTGGGCTGCCCTTCTTAAAATAGCGATTCAACCAATCACGTTGAAAATTCTCGAAATTACCTTTCTCTATTGCGCGTCGAATATCTGCCATCATATCTTGATAAAAGGTCAGGTTGTGGATCGTTGCCAGTGTCTCAGCCAAAGGATCCTTGATAAAGAATAAATAGCGTAATACCATACGAGAGTAGGTTTGACAGGTATAACAACGACAAGCAGTGTCCAATGGATATTTATCTTTGCGGAAGTTTTTGTCCATAATCCGCAGTTTACCCATCCGAGTGAATAATGTCCCCTGTCTAGCATATCGGGTCGGGATAACACAGTCCATCATATCCATACCACGATTTACTGCGGCAAAAATATCCTCTGGTAATCCCACACCCATAAGATAGCGGGGTTTCATTGGAGGTAGGAGTGGAGCTGTGTAGCCAACCACCTCTTTGAGAAGATCCAAACCCTCACCAACGCTCACACCACCGATGGCAAAACCATCAAATGGGATATTGGTTATTTCCTGGGCGGATTGTCTACGAAGTGATTGGTAAATACCACCTTGAACAATCCCGAACATAAATTGGTGATCCTGAAGTGGATACTCACGGCTGCGTTCAGCCCAGCGTGTGGTACGTTCTACAGCCTTTTGCACATACTCTTGAGGTGCTTTATAATCAACACACTCATCAAAAGCCATGACAATATCTGAACCTAGGTCTCTCTGAATAGCCATGGACTCTTCCGGTCCCAGAAACACCTTTTCACCATCTTCTTCAAACTGAAAAGAAACTCCCTTTTCTGTGACCTCACGACCCTCTAAGGAAAAGATCTGAAAGCCTCCTGAGTCTGTCAGAATAGTGCCTTCCCATCCCATAAAGCGATGGAGTCCTCCAGCACGCTTTACTGTTTTTAAACGCTCACCTAATGACAGGTGATAGGCGTTACCTAGAACAACTTGGGCACCGGACTCTGCCACATCACGCATAGGTGTTGATCGTACAAAACCAGCCGTTCCAACTGGCATAAATGTCGGTGTTTCCACCTTTCCGTGGTCAGTAAAGAATTGTCCCCGACGTGCTCCAGATGGATCCGTCCGTAATAGCTTGAATTTGATATCCTTTTTACTCATTCTTCTCTGACCTCTTCAGTAAATATTCTTTGCGATTCAATATAGTTTGATCGTCATATTTCAGGCTTTCAATCTCAACTCTGATTGTACCTGTAGCAACATGTAGTTTTATGGAATAATATGACCTTAAGTTTGTGCTATAACCACAAGATTCACCTATTGTAGATCCTGACCATGCCCCAGAGTCGTCTGCAGAGAGTAGCAATTCGCAGCCTTCAATTCGCTGATCACTCCCCACTGTATCTGGTCTAAATAATTCTACCAGCACCTGTTCATCTTCAAAGTCACTCATTTTAAACCGCAGATTGACAAGTGAGTCCGCCTTGAGGGTAATCCACCCACTATCCGGTTCTTCAAGGGCTGCGATTATGATTGTATGACTTTCGTTTGGATATTCAATAGGTTCCAGATCATAAATTCCCACAACATTCACTTTGAAATGCTCTGCAGGAGTTCTCCCTTGGTACTTATCAAACCAACCCCGCATCTCCAGCGTTCTAAGCAGAATAAGCATCATGAAGGCCAGGCTTATGATACTGACAACATAATATACATTCAATTTTCGCATACGAAGGGAGCTAGCTAGATTAGGTCTTTTGAGCTATGATCAGCCAGATATCGTCGAGATAATTCTCTTGAGTAATAATAGTGAATCCGGCTGTTTCCAGATCCTTACCCGCCCTGGACATTGAAATTCTGTGATCTTTTGAAGGTCCACGTTCTTTTTCTGTTTCCGGGTCCCAATCCATGAGCATGATCTTGCCCTCTGCTTTAAGGACTCGACTCATTTCAGCTAAATTTTCTAAGGGGGTTTTGAATTCATGATACAGTGCGATAGCGACGATACCATCTACAGATTGGTCTTCGACATCGATCTTAACTTCCTCAACCTGCAGGACCTGGACATTGTCCGGTGGCATCCTCCGATTTAGCATAGTCAGCATCTGTTCTGAAGTGTCAGCTGCGATAACCATACCCTCTTCACCCATTCCCATGGCTGCCGGAAATGTGAAAAATCCGTTCCCACATCCTAGATCTAGAATGGTGCTGCCTGGCGGTACACCTAGGCGTTGTAATAATATTTCTGGTTTAATTTCCTGATAACGCTCAGGAGAAATTAATCTCTCTGCCCGCTCAGGATTAAATTTATGTGACATCCTGTGCTCCTGAATTAAAAAGTGTTTGTAAATCTGTTCTCAAAATCTGGCTCTGCTCGTAGGTCGATTGAAAACCGTCCCAGGTCACTGGTAAAACACCTACTCCAGTGCTTGAAATAAAGGCTTCATCCATATCATTCACGTCCTTTACCAGGGTGAATGATTCTTCGACCTGTAAACCTCGTTTCCGTGCCAGTTCCATAATGGTATCTCGAATTACTCCTGGTAAAACACCCAGCTCCACATGGGGAGTTAGTAGCGTGTTACCTTTGATGAAGAAAATGTTCCGAATGGCACATTCAGTTACATAGCCATCGTTATTTACAAAAACAGGTTCAAATGCCCCTGCTTTTTCTGCATCTTTTTTAGCCAGCATATTCCCAAGATAATTTCCAGATTTGATCGCCGGGTAAAAACGCAGCAGAGGATAGTTTTTTTCCTCTACAAAGATAACTTTAACGGGCCACTCAGTGAATGTACTCAGTTTTCTGGCTGATATGTAAATAGCTAGACTTGAGTCAGTCTCTTGTGAGCTATCTTGAGTAACTCCCCGTGTAATCATCACTCTAACCAGGGCATTATTCAAGGTGTTTTTCTGAATAATTTCAATGAGTAGATCTGGAATAGACTCCAGAAGTAGATGGCCATCCATATAAATGGTTCGCATACCATTAAGCATACGATCCAGGTGTTTCTGAAGCCGAAAAGGATTGCCTCTGTTGATTCGAATGGTCTCAAACAGGCTATCACCGTACAGAAATCCCTGATCTTTAAATGGAATTACAGCCTCGGCTTCTTGCACCCAGGAACCATTTACATAGATCAGCATTATGAATCACCCTTCATGCCTGTAGGATAGCATGAATCCAGGCTGTGACAAAATGGAATGATAGGGATAATCTGAATGGGTATGTGAAATTTCATTCCCAATAAGTAGCCCCGTCCTTCAGGCCGGGGATTCACATATTGCTATCTTACTTGTTTTGTGAGGGAAGTATCTATTAAGACATACTCACCTCACAAAACATTCAATAATCGTCGGGTAATCCCCGGGTTAAAACCCGGGGTTACTGAGAAACGACTAGAAACAACAAAGGGCCCGAAGGCCCTTCGTCGTATGACACCCACTTTGGGGTTCGTTATTTGCGAATAACCTCGGCGTTGATGATGTTCCCCAGTACTTCGCCGCCATCTGCGAGAACAACCGTCACGTTCGGGTTTTCACCTTTAACCTCTATGTTACCTTTTACCTTGGAACCAGCTTCCACGGTAATGATCAATTCTTTGAAAGGTCTCTTTTTGTTCGATTTCCGGTCTCGGTTAACGATGATATCTCCTTTGACCAAACTACTTTCCAATAGTTCGATATCTCCGTTAACTGTTGAAATATTACCTGCGACAAGCGTCTGTAGGATTGACATGTCTCCATTAACTGTTGCCATATCACCCAGGACCTCAACATCTCGCTTGCCGGTGATTGAGCCATTCACTGTAGAAATATCACCCTGGATCACGACTTCACCATTTAAGTGAATTGATCCATTGATACAGGAGACCTCTTTGGCTTTGGCACTACGATCCAGGCTTATGCTTCCATTAACACACGAGAGTTCGCCCACGACGGAGTTTTCTCCAATTATGATTTCACCGTTCACAGTTGTACAATCACCATCTACTCGGGCTTCGTTTCCTACGGTAATCGAACCATTCACAGATCTTAAACCTGAAGATTTGTGCTCGCCATCAGCAACAAATAAATTTTTATTGATCCCAGTGTCTGAGGAGACACCACAAGTCATCAGAATAAATGCTAACATAGCTAAAACTGAATGTTTCATAAGGTCAAACTCCCTGTTCCTATATATGTTTGTCTTCCGTTCCATGACTAAGATATACACAAGGGCTGTGCCATATGCTAGAGCTATCGCCGTAACTATTTAATATTACGCCAGTTATATTGTTTTAATTTGTTAGCTAAATAGATACAATTCGCGGTGAATCTCATCATATTGATATGTCGACATATCATCATGATATATTCACAATAAGATTATTAGGGTATTCTGTGCCTATTCTAGCTCAAAGAGATCGGGGATGACTTCCTGGTGATGCAAAGCATTCAGGGTCAATGGGGCTTGATCCAAATAGCTTCCCATCGCTTCTACCTCACGGCTCGGGATGGGGAATCGGCTCACAAAGCGAACCTTTAATTCGGACCCAGATGTGGGCTCTGATAATTCATCTAATAGTTGCTTTACCATTAACTGGTTTGGGTCCAATATTGTTGGCGTGATTCCATATTGCTCAAGAATTTCTCTGAATAATTCCGCTTGATATCCATAATGGGTACAGGCCAGCAGTGCCGAAATCTTTTTCTTGTCCTCACCAATATGAGATAGGGCTTCTTTGACATAGATTTCGATTAATTTTTTACTGGCTACTCCACTGGCATCTTTGCTAATAGCACTTGCCAGATCCGGGCAAGCTTGTCCGACAACATTGCCAGTATTAGAGATGATCGATTGGGGGTAGGTATCGGCTTCTGTAGTAGTTTCTGTGGCAAAAACAATCAAATCCTGATCTGTGTGTTGAGCTAAATTATAATTACTCATTTTCACACCGGCGTCGACAATTCCCTTCACAACAACCGGACTCCATTTTGAGAATAACGTCTCATCATAGATCACGCTCAAGGTATTGCAGGCAATAGCGATCTCATCTGGATTAAAACGCTGATAGGATGCGCTAATGAATCTATCGAACATGGCAATTCTCTCTGATTGAGTCTTTAGAGAATTATAGCCCAAATGCTCTTCTGGAGTAGCGTTTACATAGATTATTTCCAGGCCTTGACCAAGTCCTTCTTCCGTAAGTCCCTTTTCTAGGCCTGCACAAACAGACAGACCACCCATACCTGAATCAGTAATCATCCAGCGCATACAATCCTCTTTAAAGCATGGAGTCGTAGTATCCGGTCATGAGATCTTTTAAAACCGGATTATGGTTTCGCTTCAGTTCAGTAATATTAATTGCGGGAAATTCGTAGGTTATGATAGGAATACGCTTCTCTGCACACCAAGACCCAAAAGACCCCGGAGTTGAATATCCCACATCTGGAACCACTTCCATATTTGTACGCATGGCTAAATCTTTAGCTATAGGTGACGCATCAGGGTCATCAATGCACGCCAGGAATCCATGAAGAGACACAATTAATTTAGGATTTTGCGCCTCGATTAAGCTTATTAGGCTCCCCGTCTCAGGTTCTGATCCACCTGTCTCACCTGGACTCAGGGCAATATTTTGTGTATCACCAGGTCGATTGCGATAATAAACTGGATCTGCGCTCCAGTTCTTAGCTGGAAAATTGCGATTAAGATCCACACCACGAGCGTTACAGCGGGTACCAGCGAGGATACCATCTGGATTGGCAGATAAAATAACGGATGCAGTGAGTTCGTTCTGTGTGAATGCTCGAAGACATTCGGATAAAAGAACGGTGCCCATACTTTCGTCACCATGGATAGAGCCAATGATCAATATATGAGCATGTGCAGTTAGTGGTTCGTAAATTTCTAGCGGAATATTTTTTGAGCTGTAGCCATAAATACGGCTCTTGTACTTCAGTGGGCCTAGTTCATCAGCAGAAACAGCCATTTTATTAAGACTTAATTAGATATGCGGCAGGGAGTTATCTATTGACGTCTTCCAGGACGAGGACGGATTCCATGTCCTCTTTAGGAATTTGAAAGAAAAAGATACTTCCCTTAGGCTCATTCTCAGCGTAACCGATCTGGCCCCCATGTTCCTCTACAATTATACGAGAAACAGCAAGACCTAGCCCAGTTCCAGTGCTTTGACCAGAAGCCCGGGATTCTAATTGAGCATACTTATCGAAAAGTTTACTTCGCTGATCTTCAGGAATGCCTGGGCCGTTGTCAGCGACACTAAAATGCAGAAAAGAATTTTCGTTTTCTTTTACCTCTTTCAGACGAACAACGATCTCTGAACCTTTTGGTATATGGTTGATAGCATTGCCAATAAAGTTGGTGATGACCTGTTCAATTTTCAAAACGTCACAGTAACAGGTTGGTAGACCGTCAATGGCTTCGAAAGAAACTTTCATGTCTCTTTTATTTGCTACAGGGTCCAACATCTGAATGGAGGTGGAGATGATTGGTTTTAGGGTTACATCCGTTTTTGACAAGGCCATTTTGCCAGCTTCGAATTTTGAAAGGTCCAACATTTCATTTACCAGTTGTAGCATCTTTTTACTGGCGACACGAATAGTTTTGGCGATTTGCTGAATCTGTTCATAGGGCTTTTCACCCATCTTCAATAACTCTGCAAAACCAAAGACTGCTGTGAGTGGACTTCTCAAATCATGAACCAACATAGCTGTAAAATCTGCTTTTAGACGAAGGCTTTGCTCCATCTTCTCTTTTTCAGACTTACGAATAAGATTGCTACGATAAAAAACGAACACTACCAGTAAAATCATAATGGCAATGGAGAAGGCGATAATCACAACCATTTGAGCATAGCGTCTTTTATACTTGATCTCATCGATCATCGCTGCACCTTTTAGGTCAACCAATTCCCTGTCCATTTTATCTAATTCATAGCGAATTTCAAGTTCAGAAACTCTACGATTACTTTGCTGCGTATTCAGGTCATCAATGGCTGACTGGAGTGCTCTCTGGTAGTTAAGCGCCTCTTCCATTTTCCCAAATGAACCGTATGCTCCAGTGAGGAGACGATAAGCCCTTTGGATAGTCGGCAGGTCTTGAACTTCTTTAGCAATATTCAAACCCGAGATCATAGCATTCGTTGTTTTCTTCAAATTTTTCTGGTGTAAATAAAGCTCTCCAATCTGAAGCCATATCTCAGCGGAGATCGTCAACTCACCTGCAACCGTAGCAAGGTTCAGGGCTTCAGTATAATAGGAAAGCGCTTTCTTAGTATCTCCAGACTCCAAATAAACTCTCGCTACATCACTAAGAGATAAGGCAATCTCTCCCTTCTGGCTACTCCCCTGTTTCAAAGCTAACGCATCCAGGAAGTATTTCAGTGCCGTGTTTAAATTGTTTTGCTTGTAATAAAGATCGCCAAGACTTCCGTAAATATTTGCCTGTAATTGTGGGTCGCCGTAGGTACCAGCTGTAACCAGCATGCGCTCAAGGTGTGATTGAGCTTGTTCATATTGTATCAGGGTCATCAGGGTTTGCCCAAGACTATTACCACTGGTTAAGACACCTGCAATATCTCCATTCATTCCATATAAAGTGAATGCCCGTTCGAAAAATCGTTGGGCCTTTTCTGCTTGACCCCAATGTGTGTAAACTTCTCCAATAGACATGACAGTGATAGCAATTTCCGTCTCATTACTAATGTCTTCAAATATCATCAAGGAACGTAAAAAATAATCAAGACTCTGATCACTCTGATTCAAGAGAGCATAGGTCTTTCCTACCGTTCTAAGAGTTCGAGCAATCTGCCAGTCATCGGAAAGTTGTTCAAACTGGGTAAGCGCCATTGCAGCATGATCTAAAGCATTCCGATATTCCATGGAGGCATTATAGTATCGGGCGAGGTTTGAATGTGCGACAGCAAGACCATATTTATCATCTAACGAAGTAGCAAGATCCAAAGCAAGGTTTGCATAACGCTTACTCTTCTCCCATTCGTCAACGGCATGTGCTTCCGCCAATTGATTTAGGATATCAATTGTTTCGCCTTCAGAGGTACTGCGCAACACCTGCTTTAAACTATCGACCTCAGCATCCTGTTGTGCAAAAAGGCCGGAGACTAAAAGGGTAAATAGTAACACATAGATTAATTTGGTCAGTTTCATTTAAGTCCCAGTTTGTCTGAATTAATTTGCCTTGACAATAGATTCGTTCGTGCTCGTTTTTCCTTCATAAGGTTGCCACAATCTAGTCCAATTTGTTCGTGGTGTCAAATGATAGCTATACTTGAGTTTTTTATATCGGAAAGTGTAACTTTCAATTAATTTGGAAACATATACTTGATGAATATATTCGAGAACATATGAAAATTATAATTTACCTTCTTTTATTTCTGACAAGCTTACTAAATGCTCAAGGAATCACGGCAGAGATCAAACTTGATGCAAAAAATTTAGATGAGACACCCCGGCAGGCAGTTTCACAACTCGCTGAAGATATTCGGTACTACATTGAAAACACACAATGGACGTTTGAGGATCTCCCCACGGACTTCACTATCCAGGCCACTATCTATCTTGATACTTATACTGAGTCAGGATATCAAAAGATTTATACCGGTAAAGCCTTTTGGGGAAACAGTGACGATCAGAAATACTTCGATGACAGCTGGCAATTCACATTTAATGAGGGAGATGCACTTACTCGATCCCGTTCTTTTAATTCACTCACATCATTCCTTGATTATTGGACCCTGACCATACTCGGTGGCGATCTGGATACGTGGAATGAGTTTGGTGGGAGCCAATTGTATACCGATGCCAGGCAAGTTGCTCGTTCTGGTACAACAGACCCCTTCTCGCTGGGTTGGCAGGAACGCCTGGATGATATTGAAAAACTGAGTAGAAATCAAAATTACAGGAAAATGAAATTTGCCTACTATGAAGCCATTGACCTGTGGGATTCCGGCCAAAAGAAAGAGACTCATAAACCTTTAAAGAGTTTTCTTCGAAATCTGGAGACCAGCATTAAACGCCAGGACTCCAGAATCTTTACGCAAAACTTTCTAAAGGCTAAATATCGGGAATTGGGTGATTTCCTTTGGGAGGTTGGAGACCTTTCATACCTCCAGCAACTCAGGCGAATTGATGAGGATCATCGTGATTATTATGATGAAATCCTGGCAGAGTGGTAAATACTCGTATTATTTACTATTTTCAACTATATACATTTTTCCATAAAGGATGAGCTCCATGAAAATGATTCAATTGATATTAGGACTTAGTCTGGCCATCTCTCTTTTGTCGTGCAAAGAGGCGGTGAACGACGAGGATTGGATAGCTCAGCTGCCCCAGCCCTGGACTTTATCACAAGAAAACATGGATGAAATACTTCCTCAGTTCCAGAAACGATTCCCTGACTTCCAAACCCGCTTAAAATATTTCGCATTATGGCGCGTAGGCACCCCTTATGAAATATTTAAACTGGGCGAAGGTGTCGAGCCTGATCCTGACCCCATTATTCGCTATGATGTTTCGGATTGCACGGGACATAACCTTACTTCGTTAGCAGCAGTCAAAAGTAATTCCTGGGATGAAACGCTGGAGAATATGATAGCTATTCATTATAAGGCAGATGACTCTGGGATGAAATCTCCCAGCTATCAAACTCGCTGGCACTATACCTTGGATCGTATTACTGCCAACCCGAATACTGTTGATATTACCGAGACGCTCTTGTCACAAGACCTTCTTGATTCAGTCAAGATCATACTAAACAAAAAAGATAATGGTGAAGAGTATCTTGACCTTAATTGGAATCGAGAGCTAACTGCCAATTACATTCCGAATAGTCAAATTACGAAAGAGCTTTTGGCCAAACTATCCCCCATCGTTGGTGTAACCTTTGTTAAATCTTCATACTTCAAGATGGGGATTGTCATGGGCCATGAAGGTATGATCATTGATGGGAAATATCTGGTCCATGCTTCTCAGTCTGCTGGAGAGACGGTAAAGTTAGATTTTCTTAATTACTATTTTCCAGAGAGCGGTACATTCTTCGATGGTATCATGATCTTTGAATTCAAAGAAAATGCCTGACAATGATTGTCAAGTCTGTCTCAACAAATAAACATAGTCAATTTGTTAAC
>CAZOBQ010000054.1:0-14609 GCA_964578155.1 uncultured Lentisphaeria bacterium | reverse complement strand
AAACAGATCTTTTCGCATCTCAGGTGCAACATATCCATCGCTCATGGCCAAGACTTCTTCCTTGGCTTTTGCTACGCGATGATCACCATTGACAATGATCTTGTCCTCTTTGGTCAGATATCCGATAGCGACGGCTTCCTTGGCTGACATGGAGACTCTAGCAAAACCAATAGCCTCAAATGCTTTCTGAGCCACTGGAAAAGCTCCGGCCCGTCCTTTTGACATACGATCTTGCAGTTTCATGATCAAGCGCAAGTTACCCCCAGCGCCTGGAATCAGTCCAACACCGACCTCGACCAGCCCAGTGTACAATTCAGCAGCCGCCACAATACGATCTGCAGCTCCAATTGTCTCATAGCCGCCACCTAAAGCGAGTGAATGCGGTGCAGCAACAACTGGGAATGGAGCAAAACGTAACTTCTGCAGAGCATCCTGCATGGCTTTACTCATAGCGTCTAGACTATCCCAATCCTTCTCATCAATGGCTCGCAACATGAGGGCAAGATTGGCTCCAGCGGAGAAGTGGGTTGCTTCTGAGGCAATTACCAAACCCTTGTAGCCATTCTCCTGAACCCAGTCTACCGCCTGGTCAAACATACTGATCACCGATCCATCAATTGGATTGAATGTTGGCTGTAACACTGAATGCATGGTTACAGCAGCAACTCCATCTCCCAAGTCTATCAGAGAAGCCGACCAGTCTTTCTTAATATGACCACCCGTTTTCTTGATAACTTCAAAATCTGTTGCCAGATCATGAGTTGGAATTGCCTGCATGGATTCACTGGCAGGATCATAATAAGTTTTGACTTTACCATCAAAGCCATAGAATGAGGTGAATCCCTTGTCTAGCATAGTCTTGACCCAGGCAGGAATCTTACGTCCATCCTGCTGCATTCTTGTAATAGTTCCTGCTACACCAAGAGCATCCCAGATCTCGAAAGGACCCAATTCCCAGCCAAAACCCCATTTCATCGCATTATCGATATTAATCAGGTCATCGGAGATTTCAGGTAAGCGATTAGCAGAATAGATGAGCATACCTGCATGGAGATCCCAAAGAAACTTTCCGGCAACATCATCGATACCTACCAGACTTCTGAGCTTCCCAGGCAGAAAGGTTTCATTTTTGGAAACCCTGATGGCATCATATTTCTTCTTGACAGAAGGTTCATACTCGAGTGTCTCGAGATTAAGTGATAAAATGGTCTTCTTGTCGACCTTCTTATAGAACCCTTGCTTTGATTTTTGACCCAACCAACCATTGTCCAGCATTGATTTCAAGTAATCTGGAATCTGGAAGATATCCCTTTCCTCATCCGATTCACCCTTTGCATAGGCATTTTCAGCTACATGCACCAGAGTGTCGAGACCAACCACATCAGCAGTTCTAAAAGTTGCTGACTTCATGTGACCGATGACCGTACCGGTGAGCATATCGACATCAGGGATATTTAAACGCTTTTCTCGGGCAAGTTTGAGAGTCAACATCATGCCATAAACCCCAATGCGATTTGCAATAAAGTTCGCTGTATCTTTAGCCCACACGACGCCTTTACCCAATACATCTTCCAGGAAAACGGCTACATCTTGCATGGCTTGTGGATCAGTATCTTCACTTCCCACCAACTCTACCAACTTCATATAGCGAGGTGGATTAAAGAAATGCGTAATAAAGAATCGTTTTTTTACATCTGCCGGTAAGGCTTCAGCCATTTCAGCTGCGGATAGACCAGAAGTATTACTGGTAAGTAGCGCCGTGGCATTCATCTTGGGGACAATTTTCGCAAACAATCCTTGTTTCCAGTCCAGACGTTCTGCAATGACCTCAATAACCCAATCTACTTCACCAATAAGATCAAGGTGATCATCATAATTACACGGCGTAACCATACCCAAGGTCTTCGGATTGTATACCGGACTGGGTTTCAGCTTTTTCATCCCCTCCAAGCCCTGTTCAGCCAACTCCTGATTCATATCAAAGAGGAGACTAGGTATCCCTGCGTTGGAGAGATGGGTGGCTATTTGAGCCCCCATGACCCCTGCGCCTAATACGGCTACCTTTTTAAATTCCAAAGCCATGATCAGCTCCTTTCGATGATGGTGGCAATACCCTGTCCAGTCCCGATGCACATGGTTGCCAAACCGTAACGAGTATCATTTTGCTCCATGACATTCAATAGGGTTGTCACAATTCTTGCTCCTGAACATCCCAATGGGTGTCCCAAGGCAATTGCTCCACCATTGAGATTAATCTTTTCACTTGGCCAATCACCTTTACGGATGACGTAGAGAGATTGAGCACCAAAAGCCTCATTCAATTCAATGGTATCGATTTGATCAAGTGTCATTCCAGCATTTTTGAGCGCCTTCTCAGTGGCAGGTAATGGTCCCGACCCCATAAGGGTTGGATCAACACCAGCAACAGCACGAGAAATGATCTTCGCTCTGACTTTAAGACCCAATTCTTCAGCCTTTGTATTACTCATGATCAAAACAGCAGATGCACCAACACTAATTGGGCTGGATGTGGCAGCTGTGATCGATCCCTCTTCCAAAAACGCAGGTGAGAGTGATTTGATCTTAGCCTCATCAGGTTCTCTTGGACCTTCATCTTTCTCGACACGAACTCCTTCGATCTCGATAGGAATAATCTCGTTGTCGAAATTCCCAGCTGCCTGGGCAGCAAGTGCCTTTTTATGAGAAGCAATGGCGAAGGCTTCCTGATCCTCACGGCTGATCTTCAACTCTTCAGCTAGATTCTCAGCGGTTTCACCCATCCCCATGTAGTAGTCCATTTCATACAGTTCGGGGCTGAAATCCGGGTTATAGCCACCCATGGGGACACCGAACATATCCTCAACGCCGGCTGCGATCCCAATCTCTTTGTCACCTGCCAAAATAGCGGCGCTCAATTGATGTAAAGCATCCATGGAAGAACCACAAAAACGATTGATGGTACTACCCGTAGTTGTAACAGGCAATCCAGCCAATAGTGCGACGCCTCTTCCCATGAGCATCCCCTGATTTCCTTCAGGGAAGGCACATCCAAGGACGAGGTCCTCAACCATCTCAGGTTTAACTGTTGGATTTCTTTCAACTAAGGCTTTCACAACCTGAGCTGCTATATCATCTGGACGCATACCAATCATCTGACCATTTTTTATGCCAATTGGACTCCGTACTGCGTCAACGATTACACTATATCTTTCGCTCATATTAATCTCCTAAATCCTATATTTTGTCATCACCTATCAATCATTCAGCGGATATTCACCGCGATTGAGTAAGGTTTGAAATATGGTTTTCTGTTCTTCGATTACATCACTGTGATAAGCCAGATCGGCGATGGTTTGATCCAATTTACTTAGTTTATCAGTTCTATCCTTTTCATCGAGAATATGTCTCAGTATCCGTTTCGAATTGGAAATAATTGTTTCCAAATTTCTTAGGACTGATACTCTCAGGACTGAAGCAACAACCTCTCGCCTTGGATGTGAATCGTCCAGTTGCAGATAGCGTCTTAATACACTGAAGATGATTTGCTGAGCAATTACCATGTCAGCAAAGGCCTCAATTTCAAACTGAGTATTCTTGAAATCCTGGCCATGTTTTAGAATGAGTTCATCTAATGTCTTGAGAACAATGCCCCTTCCAAGCTCCACAGCCTTTATCTCTTGGGCCATGGGATGGTCATCAGCGATATCAACTTCAGGGAGCCAATTCTCACCCAATGCGAGGACTTGCTCACGGATGGGCAGTTCCTCTAGAATGGCCTTTTTAAGAGCGATACCTGAGATGATCAACTTATTGATCTCATTGGTTCCCTCAAAAATTCGGTTTACTCGCTCGTCTCTGAGAATGCGAGCAAATGGGTATTCTTCTGAGAACCCATAACCACCCAGAATCTGTAATCCGTCGTCGGCATTGATCCAAAGAGCTTCAGATGAGAATATCTTATTGGTACTATTCTCAATGGCATGATCTTCGATTACAGTGTAAAGATGGTCGTAGTATTCTGGATCATCTTCACCAAACTGCTCAACACCAGCATCTATGGAGCCTGTAGACTGATAGGTAATCGTGTCTGCCTCATAGCAGCGAATGACCATATCTGCAAACTTACGTTGCATCATTCCAAAGGCCGTTAGTGGTTGAGCGAATTGTTCTCTTTCCTTAGCGTAGTCTAAGGCTGTTCTGATGGCCTGCTTTGCGCCTCCCATTGTAACAGCACCCAGTTTGAGCCTACCAATGTAGAGAACATTAAACGCGACAGCGGGGCCTTTTCCAACTCCCCCAAGAACATTTTCAATCGGGACTTTGCAGTCTTTCAAGATGAAGGTTGTTGTGGAAGAACCTTTGATACCCAGTTTATGTTCTTCAGGTCCACGTTCCCAACCCGTAGTCTCTTGATCTAGAATGAAGGCGGTTAATTTATCCCCATCCACTTTCGCAAAGACAATACCTATATCTGCCCAACTTCCATTGGTGATAAATTGTTTCACCCCATTAAGGATATAATGAGTTTTCTCATCATTGAGCTTGGCCGTGGCTGTTCCGTTTAATGCGTCTGACCCTGCACCAGGTTCAGTAAGTGCATACGACGACATCCATTCCCCTGTCATCATTTTGGGAATATATTTTTCGCGTTGTTCATCATTCCCATACCATAGGATAGGTAAGAGCCCAATACCTGTATGATCTGTAACCGTAACCATGAGAGATGAACTAGCGCTTCTGCCCATAGCTTCCAAAGCAAGTGCAGCGGCGGTTTTATCCAAGCCCATGCCACCATATTTCTCAGGAACATCCAATCCCAACATACCCATCTCACCCATCTGGGTCATGAATTCCCGAGATAATGCTTCATCCAGTTTTTCAATATCATCTGCCCTGGATGCGACGGCTTCTTCAGCAAAATCGCCAATGGCTTGAAAAAACTCTTTTTGATCATCCGACCACTTTTCTCTGGTGAATATCTCATCCACGCCAAAGGGTGTGGTTAAAAATGCGCCACCCTTTTTCATAATGCTCTCCTTATTTTGAATACAATTTTATTCATTTACTCCCCCTGTTTGGCAATTCCATTCAGGATAAAATCCATATTTATGTCGACATATTCCTCTAATGAGAAATCCTCTGGCTGGAACAAAACAAACCAGATCATGCCATGTAAAGATGTCATAATGGATAGGGCTATCATTCTTGAATTCACTGGTTTGAATTCACCGAATTTCACACCTCTTTCAATGAGTGCTTCTAGCTCTGACAAAATGCGGGTATAAAGTTGCCCCACTAATTCATTGATCTCACGATCTCGATTAGCAAATGCCCATATTTCGGGTTCCAATAAGAACCAATTTGGATTTCTTTTAAATATTTTTGCTGTGAATCGCGCAACTTTTCGAATCAAGTCTGCCGAAGGAGACCCACTCATTTTTGCGCCTCTCTCCAGACTTAAGAACTGATCCATCCAATGTTCAATGAGGGCGATGAACAATTCTCTTTTACTCTGAAAATGGTGATATATAGCGCCTTTGCTCAAGCCAATCTCTTCGACTATGTCGTCCATCCTTGTATCCGAGTACCCCTTTCGAATGAAAACAGTGAGTGCTGCTTCCAGGATTTCGCTTCTACGTTCAGAGCTGGGTCTTCGTTCAGTCATGTTAATCCTTATCATTAAAATCCAACATACCGACTGGTCGGTATGTAATATACATATCGAAAATGTGTCCGCAAGTGGTGGTTTGTAGAAATGAATAAATTAACTCAATGTGTCATCTGTCTGTCACACATGAATGTTCATATATGCTGACTTTTCAGATGCATTTTATATTTGTGTAAGTAAGTTGCTGTGCTTACGCATTTATTGAAAATTAATTAAGGGGAATACGACCATGAAAAAGACTGTAAGTCTTATTTTATCTGTTTTGATGAGTACACTATTGTTCCAATGCAGCAGTGAGCCCAAAGAAGACCTTAGCTATCAGCAGGGAATTCTAGCCAAAGCCAAACCTATGTTTGCTACCGTTCCTAATACAATGCCTGGATCTGAAAATGACACTCAAGTAAGAATCGATCTTGGCGAAAAACTTTATTTTGAAACAGCGCTCTCAAATACCGGAGATATGTCATGCAATACGTGTCATGATATTGCCAAAGCTGGTGTCGATAACATGGCAACCTCCAATGGCACTAACGGTATTCCAGGCCCTAGAAATTCTCCAACTGTCTTTAATGCCGGTTTCCATTTTGTCCAATTCTGGGATGGCCGCGCAGTTGATCTTAACGAGCAAGCTGGTGGACCAATTTTAAATCCAGCCGAGATGGCAATTCCTGATTCGGCAACTGCTGAGGCAAAAATTAAAGCAATTCCTGAGTACGAAGCCATGTTCGCCGCCGCATTCGGTCAAAGCTCGATTGACTATGAGAATATTACAGAAGCAATCGCAGCATTCGAGCGTACTCTGATCACTCATGATCGCTTTGACGATTATTTGCAAGGTGATCTCAAATCTCTCACAAAAACTGAAGTTCAAGGTCTTGAGTTATTTATGGATAAGGCCTGTACAACCTGCCACATGGGCTCCATGTTGGGTGGAAACATGTATCAGAAAAATGGCTTGGTTAAACCCTACAAGAATCTCACTGATGAAGGTCGCTTTGAGGTTACTGGACTAGAGCAGGATAAATTCATGTTTAAAGTACCTTCACTCCGAAACATAGCCCTTACCGGACCTTATATGCATGATGGTGGTGTAGTCAGTCTAGAGGAAACCATTATCATGATGGGCGACATGCAACTCATGCAGCAGATCTCTCCTGAACAAGCTTCGAAGATCGCTGCTTTCCTTGCTTCAATGAATGGGAAACAATTCATCAAGAGTTAGGTCTAGCCAATAACCTTGCGAAGGTTTTAAACCTTCGCAAGGTTATATGATTCAAATTTAATGATTGATAAAATATTGAAGTACTGAAGTACTAAGTTGCCCACCGTAAAGACCAGTAATAAGTACTAGACCTGAAAGCATCAAGCTAAGGCTAGCAAAAATCCAACTGCTACTGGCCCACTCTTTTTTTTCAAGAATAGCAAATGTTCGTCCCAAAACCACGATTAGAATGATCCAGACACTTGCATTTCCCCATGATATGTGGGTACCAAGAGATTCAGAGACATTTAAACTTAACTGCTCTTGAGATCTGATAGCAGTTTCAGCCAGATTCCCAGTAAAAGCTGCTAGAATTCCTCCTAAAGCACCCATGAGCTGTAGATAGAATGCTGTCTTTGTACTTTGAAGGTGATTTTTAAAAGCTCCAAAAGTATCAAATAATGAGGACACTATTATTAGTGCTATTGGAAAATGAACTATGAATGGGTGTAGGCTTTCCATGGATGATAATAAACTCTTACACCATTTATGGCAAGAGCTCAGAAACTGAGTAATCAGTAACCTGGAGAATATCTCTTGAGCTCATATCCTGGACAAATAGAACCAGGTTCAGCTTATCAGTATCCTCTGTATGAGGAACACGTTTCAAGCTATGAGACATGATAACCTCACTACTTAGCTCTGATATCACACTAGAAGTAATATCTCGCATAACTTGCATGTGGATTTTCTCTCCATTTGTGCCCTCATAATAAATACTATCCTGAGTCAAGACTGAGTAAATCAACACATCAGACAATGGGGTGCTGAAATTTTCCACTTTGTAATCTATAAATAGACTATCTGCCGATTCCATGTAGGTTGGTTTCCAGATGTGTACATCTGCACCGGCTGAAATATTTTGAGAGACTGATGAGACCAAACCACTATAATCAGCGTAGTTTACAACTTCACCATTCATATAGATTTTGGGTGCTTCGTAAGAATTGCCACTAAAAACCCGACGATCCTCAACTTCCGTGGGATTATACAAATTCATTGGATCAAAAGGATCTGTCCAGAAGACATGATAGCGAATAGCTGTGAAATTTTCAGGAAATGCTTCATATAAGAGATCTATACTATGATTGGCCTCAGGACAATTCACACAACCGGCATTGGTATAGATTTCTGCAAGGACAGTGGTTCTAATTTCTGTTCGAGTTTCAAATTGTAAAGGCACTATCTGTAGCCCCAGACTGTCATAAGTAACGATCTCCACTCTCACTATACCGGGATAAATACCTTGAAGCCCTACTTCGGATGTATTGATCTGAACCGGAATGTCCTTATCATTTAATCTTTCTGCAAATTTTACTGTAATTGAGTCTACCTGTAATAACTGCGCTTCGGTCAAATAGTCAGCCAAAACAACGGTTGTCCATTCACCTAGAATTAGCTCAAGTGGAAAACCATCTGTAACCGTTATATCCAGATACATAAGTCCTACTTCATTTGGTCCTTCTATTATAGGTAATTTATAGCTCACACTTATTTGAGTTGTCCCAAGTGCTGTGCCAATTAAACGGATATTCGAAGGCCCAAATTCTACAAACTGGATAATATCCTGCAGTGCTTCATCCTCAAGATTGAGATCATAACCTGCTACGTCGATATCTAATGTGTCACCTAAAGCTAAATTAACAGTTCGAACCTGAGTTTCAGAGACAAGTTCTACTTGTTGCGGAGCCCATTCACAGCTCCATAGACCGAACACTGTGAGTAAAAAGAGAAAAAGATTTCTCATAGCCGCCACTCCAGAGTCAGACGTGCCCCTTCAAAGGGATTTAAGACTCTGCAAACACCACCTGTACATCTAACGCCACCCTTTTCCTTACCATATAAGGCTCTTAACCACATTCTATCGATGGGCTTCATAGATATCTCACCACTGACCCAATGCTGAGAGTCCTCAGCACCGGCATTTAGTAAAGGATCATTACTGACATCCCAGATGATGGCTGTTGAATATTTTTGGAACATATCGATACCGACAATAACATGTGCACCTTGATAGTCATGTTGGCCTAAAATTCCACCCGTATATAATTCACTTTGGATCCTAGAATACTGCAGCTCAACTGTGGTGGAATACACGAAGTCATTTTGATTGTGCCAGGATAAGTAGAGCGGGACAAAACTATAATGCTCCGCTATCTCTGCCGCCTTTTCCCCACTAAGAGCTGATCGTGTATAAGCTAGCACCAGTCTTTCTGACAGACGCTTACCAGTATATTCTAACTCTGTATAGTATTCCTGCCATGGGTTGTGGGTTAACGCTTGAGTTGGCCAATAACCTGTGTCTAATTCCAGATCTCTACTATCTCTAGACTGTGAGGTCTGACTCGCATTAAACAGAAAAGACCAGTTATCATTGATATATTTTCTGAGTTCAAGATTCCAGCCTAATTCATCTCCATAATCAACGGGATGAGTCACATTACTTAAAATGTTGATATCATGCTGCCGAATACCGGTAGGTCCTAATTGCCAGGGTAGTGGTTTTGAAGCCTGGAGCAAGGGATTTCGTTTATCGCCTACCGATTCAACCCCATTCAGGTATCTCTTGTACTCAAACATGAGCGTGAACCATTCTGGGAACCAGTTTGCTTGCAGATATAGATTTGATTGCTGACTTTCATATTTTGGATTGGTTTTTTCCAGAGATAGACCGCCCTCAATTTGTTCAATACTTTGCTTAACAATTGGATAATCAGTCGATCTGATAGTCCTCCCGTATTCAAGATATATGTCCCACTCTTCACCGAAGTAGGTCTGGTTAAACCCGCTCTGAAAGGTGCTCATTGTCTGCAATACAGTATCAGCTGTAATGGTTTTTGTTTGCGAGTCGTAATCACTCCATAACATATCCGACCGCACGTTTCCAATGATGAGATATGGGCTCAATGCCCACAAACCCGAGATGGGTGTAAATTCGAGTTCCAGTCCACCAAGATCATATTCCGTTTTACCATCAGGCGTTCTAAGATCAGAGCTTGGCGAATAAAATTTAAAGTCATGATTTGCACCTGCAATAAGACTCATACTTAGGACATCAGAGTAACTCATCGAGAGATGCATCCCTTTTACTTTAGAGTTGAAATCAATGAGTTGATCTTCATATAGATTTAGGGCCAGTCCTCGTCCAAAAGTCTTCCAGATATCGCCCAGTTCCAACATCCATGAATCTGTTGAGTATCTGAGGGAAGCTCGCTCTAAACCAGTAAATTCAAACCCATATTCAGGAGGTGTACTATATTCAAATCTGGCATCAAAATACCAAGCACCGGACTCTAAGGACCCGTTCAAGAAATTCTCGAAGTAGTTATAATCCTCATCCAATTGTTGACCATATCCAAGACTGGAGGATACGCTCATATTCCACGAGACCCCTTCCGCCAATAGACTCAAGGGTAATGAGAAGGTCAGGAGAATTCGTAATAGATTTAGCAAAGAGTTTAGTCTGTAACTTGAGGTTGAAGTGCTCTTTTGATCTCGCTTTCCATCCTGGATTCATCACCTGGGACATACCCTGTGTGTTCCCAAATAATGTTTCCTTCGGGATTAACCAAAATGGAAAATGGCATGGCTGCTGTGTTGAAATTTTTGTAAAGTTTTTGATCAGTATCCAGTAAAATGGCGTAATCAACTTTTTGTGATTTGACCATGGTTTTTACTCGACCAACCGTTCTAGAATCATCAATTGAAATGCCAATAACTTGCACGTTTTGATCTGAAAATGACTGACTGATCCTGTTCAGGTGTTTCATCTCTTTACGACATGGAATACAGTAAGTTGCCCAAAAATTGATCAAGGTCAACTTGCCTTCTACCATAGCGTTAAGGCTATGAGTCTTCTTGTTCATATCTTTTAGTTTAACGTTTGGTAGGCTTTTTTCCTGACCAAAGACAAGTGATACAATGATGATAAAGGGAAGGATACGGATCATTTAACTACAATTAGTTTTCGAGAGTGGATATTCCCATTATTGTTTGCAGTCAAGATATATTGACCAGACGGTAGATTCCCTAAACTCCATGAAAGATGATTTTTACCTGATTGGAGCAGGTAGTTGTGAGAGATTATTGCACGTCCATCAAGGGAATGGAGAGAAATCGAATAGTTACCTACGTTCTCTGCATCCAGCTCAAAATTGATCCAGGCATTAGTCGGGTTAGGATACGCCTGAGACAATTTAAAGTCACCGGGGATAAAATTTTGATCATCAATACTAACTGTACCTACATTCACAGTAATATGTATTGAGTCAACTTCCATCGTTGAGGAATCAACTGTAAAGAAAGTCCAAGATCCAGCCCCTTCAAATCCATTTGTGTAAATCTGGAGGTCAAAATACGCAGTATCATCTGATGCTAGAGTGAACGTCTGTGAATTCACAACGTCAGGAAGACAGACTGGTCCAGCACAGAAAAATATTGTCCATTCCAGGGGTCTGTAATGTTGGAGCTTGGTTACTGTGATTGACTGATCTATCCCTGCCAGGTTGAAGATATTACCTTCAAGTAAAATGTTGGTATCGTCCCCAGTGTAGATCGTATCATATTGTACAAAGTTAAAATTGTTAACCTGCCCAAACGTAAGACCTGGTACTAATAGGAAACTCAAAATGCCTAATTTAAGCTGATTGATCATTATTCTCTTTTTCGCTTTCTTCGTGCTTCTTTTTCTCAGGCCACATGAAAACAGTCCCAATCATGGCACCATATGCGGTGCTGATATAAGGATTTGAAGTAATGGCGCAGGCCCCTGATGCACAACCGATAAAATAGTAATAAGCAAAGCCCAGAAGTGAACCAACCCCGAGGCCAGATAGTAGTTTTATGTGTTTTTTATCCATTTAATTCCTGAATTCCATTTTTCAAGTAATATGCATCAAATCCAGCTAATTGCAATATTCTGGCACCCTGTTTAGACCGATTTCCCGTGGGACAGATCAACATTAATGGCGTATCCTTATACTCTGTAAGCTCGATACATCTTTCTTCCAGACTCAGTAGCGGAATCTGAATCGTGTTCTCCCAGGGAGCATTCACCGCTTCTATTTCGTCAATCGTTCTCACATCAATTATTATATACCTGGCAGAATCATCTAACTGTCTGCTAAATGACTCAACGTCCATTGAGGGAATTTCGTACTGATCGCCATAGATTCCCTCTACTCCAAGATAAATAGTTCCACCTATTCCCAATAAAATTAGTGAATATGCAACAAAGCGGTAGATCATATTGTGTTATGATTCTCAATTTTGGCAACAATTTCAGCTGTTTTACCTAGCATGGCACTGGCAGAACAATAAGTGTCCTTAGAAAGCTTGACGGCCTTCTCCAGCTTGTTAAGAGGTAAATCTTTGCCATAGAAATGATAAGTCATATCAATTTTTGTATAAACTTTTGGATGATCTTCTGCCCTTTCGGTTGTGATATCGATCTCAAAGTTCTCGACATTTACTTTCATTTTCTTGAGAATTACCTCAACATCTATAGCGGTGCATCCACCAAGACCAAACAACAGAAATTCCATTGGGCTACTGGCTGCACCAGCACCACCAACTTGTTCTTTTCCATCCATCATCACCCAATGATTGGATGCTCCCCTGGCTGCAAAGGATGCTCCCTTTAGCCGTTGTATTTTTACTTCAGACATTTAATTCACCTTAATATTGCGTATTAGTTATGCAAATAATACAGCCAACAATATGCATAAATCGGGATAGATTAACAAATTAGACTTTTGACACAAATTTCACGAATAACCACAAATCAACACAAACAGGTTTTCGTGTCAGAGAGTCAAACGTCAATCAACTTATTCATGCGTTCGATTATCTCATCAATATTGTTGAGACCCTTTTCAACTGCTTGCTGTTCCAAGGTACCCCAAACTGCTTCACCACAAGCCAGGCATACAATCCCTTCCTTCTTCAGAGGTACAATTATCTTGGGATATTCCTTGACCAGGTCTTCTATGTACATTTCCTTTGTTATCATATTCTAATTCCTCTTTTTAACCGCCAAGCTCGCAAAGAACGCGGAGATAGCTGTATTAGTCTTCGCGAGTCCTGACTCTGTCGTCAGGGCGTGGCGATCTCTGACTTGATACTGCTTTTCGTCATTAGATTCCTCGCAAAGACGCTTCAGGGTCATCCCAAAATCTTCTCTGTCCATCTTTCAGCCTATTTATTGGCAACGTTGGCTGCCACATGGATAGGATCATATACGGGAGCTACAGGCGGTGCATAAGTCAGGTCTAGCATGGCGATCTGCTCAACAGTCATCCCAGCTGTAATGGCGGTCGCCAGCACATCCAACCGTTTTGCTACATCAGACATACCTATCATTTGGGCACCTAAGAGCTTTTTGGATGATTTTTCTACTACCATTTTTACCGTTACGGGCTTAGAACCAGGATAGTAATGTGCACGGCTACCGGCCTTTATCATTACTGTGTCAATATCTCCCTGCGTCTTTCCTTTTTCAGCCTGCTTTTCGGTCAAACCCGTTTGAGCAATAGTATAATCAAAGACCTTGACCACTGCCGTCCCCAGAATACCAGGGAAGCGAGATACTTGACCTGCCATATTTTCTCCGGCAATACGTCCACCTTTATTAGCAGAAGGTGCCAAGGGAATCCAGACATCCTCTTTTGTCACGAGATGCTTATACTCAACACAATCACCAGCTGCATAGATATTGGTAACACTGGTCTGCATATTTTCATTAATGCTGATTGCCCCGCTTTTACCTGTACCAATCCCAGCATCAGCAGCCAGCTCAGAATTTGGTCTCACTCCAGTAGAAACCAGAACCATATCCGTCTCAATATCACCATTGCTGGTTCTTACTAGCAGTTGCGCTCCAAGTTTATTAATTCCATTAACCTGGGTTTCGAGTCGAATATCCACCCCATTTTCAGTAACGTGTTCTGTTACTTTTTCCAGAATATCTTTGTCAAATGTGGGTGCTATCTGATCCAGCATCTCAACCATGGTGACATCAACTTTCAAGTGACGAAAAGCTTCAGCCATTTCCAAGCCGATATAGCCCCCACCAATAATTGTAGCATGCTTAATGTTATTATCAGCTAAATACTGATTGATACGGTGCCCATCAACCAGACTTCTGAGTGTGAACACCCCCTCATTGTCAACCCCCGGAATTGGTGGCATAACAGCACGTGCACCCGTAGCGATAAGTAATGCATCATATGACTCTTCAAATTTTTCGCCTGTTTTCTGGTTTGTCACAGACACCTTATTATTGTCAGAGTCAATTTTAGTGACCTCATGATGGATACGCACATCCAAGTTCCGCTTTTTTTTAGCAATTTCAGGGGTCAACACCTGGAGTTTACTTCCATCATCGATGACACCACTGATCCAGTATGGAATCCCACACGCAGCGAAACTGATATACCTGCCTTTTTCAAAGACCACTAGCTCTGCTTCAGGCTGAAGTCTTCTAATTTTGCTTGCAGCACTCATTCCGGCTGCATCGCCCCCGATAATCACAAATTTTTTATGCATACATTTTCCTTTCAGAAACCAATGTCAAGATAGTTATTATTGGAGTGTCTTCTATCACGAAGGTGACAAAATATCTGGGGCAATAAACACTAATTTAATAAAAAAAGGGAGCCAATTAGCTCCCTTTTAATTACA
>CAZOBQ010000053.1:0-14738 GCA_964578155.1 uncultured Lentisphaeria bacterium | reverse complement strand
CGGTCATATTTCTTCAAGGCCTGGATGACCCCGTCGTACCTCCTAATCAGGCAGAGAAGATGTTGGCAGCTCTAAAGGTAAAAGGGATTCCAGTGGCATACATTCCGTTTGAGGGTGAATCTCACGGTTTTCGGCAGGCATCGACCATTGTCAAAGCTATTGAAAGTGAATTCTACTTTTACACAAAAATATTTGGAATAGAACCAGCCGATTCATTGGAAGCGATTGAGATCTTTAATCTGTAAAGTGTATCCATATTAAGCTGAGAAACCGTTGAAACGGTTGGCTTGTTGTCCTGAGCTTATTGAACACCCAACTGAAGTTGGGTGTTAGAGAGACTAGTTTACCTTCAATATCAATAACAATAACACCTGACTTCAATCAGGTGGATATAAAATCAACTTTAAGTGATAAGCGTTTTAACGGTTTCAAAATCGTGAGTGGTTGATGCATAATAAAATCGTACTAATGCGTAAACCTGAATAACCCACCTTTGCCCTTCGATGAACTCAGGACTTCGTCGCGGTTCGTCTACTTGGTAGGCGAAAAAAAACTGCAATAATGTGACATTTTTGAACCGTTATTATTAACGGTGGGTACCGCCCTTAAAGATCAGACTTCCTTCATCCCAAAGATGGGAAAGGCCTGTCTTAGCAGCAAGGAGATGAGGTTCCCTTTTGATAGGTCTCGTTCAAAATATGCCAACACTATTGCAGTAATACATATAAAAAAACCCGCTGAAAAATTATCAGCGGGTCAAATTTAGTTTACACCAAATCAACATCAAAGTTTAAAAAGATCAAACATCAGAAAGAACATCCTCTCCCTCGGATTTGGCAACAATAACTGCACCGATACTATCACTGGTGATATTCACAACTGTGCGAAACATATCTAATGGACGATCTACTGCCAGCATGGTACCAACAATGATAGCAGCTTCTGGGTGACTCCCTAAGCCCACTGCATCCAGAACGATAAAGATCATGACCAAACCAGCTGAGGGAATAGCTGCAGCGCCCACAGATGCCAGGAAAGCTGTAATTACTACTACAAATTGCTGGGTAAAGGTCAGGTCAAACCCCAAAGCTTGAGCGATAAAAAGTACTCCGGCACACTCATAAAGGGCGGTCCCATCCATATTGATAGTGGCGCCCAATGGCAATACAAAACTGGTCACTTTATTCGATACACCTGCTTTGTTCTCAATACAATCCATAGTGACTGGCAAGGTTGCTCCGGAGGAGCTGGTAGAAAATGCCGTGGCCATAGCTGAAGCCATGGCTTTGAAATGTTTTATTGGATTGATTCTAGTAAAGAACCAAAAGACCAATGGGAGTACAACAAAAATATGGAGGGATAAACCAGTAGCGATGGTAACCATATACCATCCAACAGCCTTAAACAGGTCAAACCCAGTGCTGGCAACGGCTTTAGCTATTAAACCAAATACACCAAGGGGTAGAAAAAGGATCACACCCTGGGTCATTTTCATCATAACCTGGAAAAAATTATCAAAGAATTCGCGCGTGACCTTGTATTGTTTTTCAGGTAGTGCCGTAATCGACATCCCTAAAATAATTGAGAAGAAGATAACGGCCAATACATCCCCATTGGCAGCTGCCTGAATGGGATTAGTAGGGACCATCCTGAGTAAAATACTTCCCAAACTACCAGGCTGACTCAGGCTGGAAGGATCAAAACCTTTACCACTACTCTGGATCTCTACTCCTACACCTGGTTGGATGATATTTGTTAGCGTTAAGCCGATGAGGATAGCCAGCATGGAGGTTAGGAGGTAATAACCAAAGGTTTTAGCGCCCAAGCGCCCCAGACTCTTATTCTCACCGATACCTGCTACTCCAGAGGTGATGGAAAAGAAAATAAGAGGAACGATTACCATCTTCAGGAGACGCATAAACATATCGCCTAAAGGAGCCACATTCATAGCTGCTTCACCCAAGAGTAGCGCATAGATGATTCCCGCACCCATCCCAATAAAGACCTTCCAGTACAATTCTAGATTCCAAAATTTCATAAATGAGTGACGTAGCCAGGCCATTTGATCTTCCTCTATTCTCTAATCAGGTTTAATTAACGTAGTACAATATAGAAGTGCGCAGAATGAATACACCTTCCATTTTGATTATTCAGACAAATAGATGTCCTAAGCAAAAAATGATTGCCAATAGTAGAATTTCTGCGTAGTTCAGAATGGGGAAGAAAAGGAAAGAGTCGTGTTCTTAGTCGTTGTTATTCTAGTTTTAAGTCTCTTACATGGATATGTGGGTGTGCGAATGATCAGCCCTTTCACCGTATCCAGTCTCACATATACAATATATTGGTTGGGTATTTCACTGCTGGCAATAGCTCCTGTCAGTGGGATTATTTTAAGGGCCAAAGGTGTGGAAAATACCATGACAGATATACTCCTATGGGTTGGCTATACCAGTCTGGGGCTTTTTAGTCTGGCCTTCATAATCTTTCTTATTCGAGATATAGGTTGGCTATTTAGTCTGGTTTCCAGTAAACTGATGTTGCTCTTTAATGGTGATGGGCAAACTGTGGAAGCGTTTAATCCCGAGAGAAGACAATTTCTCCTCATGTCCATTAACTGGGGCATACTTGGGATGACCAGTGTCTTAGGTGCGGTTGGCTTTTTTCAAGCGCGGAATCTCCCAAGCGTGTTCAGAAATAAGATCACCTTATCGCGCTTGCCCAAAAAACTTGAGGGTCTGAGAATAGTGCAGATTTCAGATCTCCATGTAGGTCCCACTATCAAAGCTGATTATGTTCAGAAAGTCGTGGCTCAAGTGAATGCCTTAGATCCAGACCTGATCTTTTTTACGGGTGATATGGTGGATGGGTCGGTTGAACATCTCGCTAACGATGTAGAACCTATTCGTGACCTGGAAGCGAAATATGGAAAGTATTTTGTGACAGGAAACCATGAGTATTACTCAGGTGCTGAATTTTGGGAAAACAAAGTAACGGAATTAGGGATTAAGAACCTGAGGAATGAACATGAGATCATTGAAATAAATGGCGAATCCCTGGCAATTGCCGGTGTGACGGATCTGATGGCTCATCAATCAATGAAATCACATCGTAGTGATCCAAAACAAGCTGTCTCAGGCATTCCAGAGGATATGTTGACCCTCATGCTTGCCCACCAACCCGGAAGTGCTAGCCAGATGGAAACCTTGGATATTGATCTCATGCTCTGCGGTCACACCCATGGTGGCCAATTCTACCCTTTCCATCTTGCGGTAGCACAGGCTCATCCATACGTCGCTGGTTTATATCAACATGGGAATATGCAGGTCTACGTGAATCAAGGAACCGGTTATTGGGGACCTCCCTTAAGGCTTGGTATTCCATCTGAGATCACAGTTCTAGAACTTTTACCTGAAACCAGCTCATCCTAAATCTGAGGATCGACAGAAAACAAATAAGCCCCGGAATCTCCAGGGCTTATTATGGTTGAACAGGAAGGAAAAATTAGAATCGATTGTGGCGAGGTGATTTGTCGCCCTTTCCCCTGAAATCATCACGATCACCGGAGAATCCATGGTGTTTGTTCATAAATCCACGACGAAATATTTTGAATTGTTCATCATCTAAGATAGCACGGACAGCCAGTCTATGGTCAGCACGAGCTTTCTCCATCTTGATCTCAGCAGCACCGGCTTTTTCTATTTGGGCGTAGATTTTCTTTTTATTCGGTACATCAGCAGAAGCCAGTTGGCGCTTCTTCAGGCGTTCTGTTTGAAGATCAGCTCGCAAGTCGATCATAACCGTTTCATGCTTGAAACGTAAGTCTTTCATCTGTTTTTCTTGTTCTACCGTAAGATTTAGTTTATCCATCATATCCATTGATCCACGGTTCCTGTCACCATTTGCGCGGTTAGGCTGACCAAATGCAGTCACAGTCAGAATTGCAGTCAAGAGTAGCAGTACGGCTGGTTTCTTTAGTTGTTTTCTCATTATCGGTTCCTTTCAGGTTAATTTTCAATTCTGTGTGTTTAGACCTAGTCCATTGGGAAAGGTTAAGATGAATGGATTTTACTAAACCTTCAGGCAAACTATGATTAATATTCGGGGTCAATAATCAAAGTGGGAAGGAGTGCCCTATGCTACTTGCAAATGGTGGTATTTATCTTGACTACAATGCGACTACACCCATAGACCCACAGGTGGTGGAAGCAATGCAGCCCTATCTGCATTCAAATTTTGGCAATCCATCTAGCAGTCATGAATTGGGTCGACAGAGCTCGCGTGCTATTCAGGATGCCAGATTACACATCGCAGGACTATTACGATGTGAACCCAATGAACTCATTTTTACTTCAGGTGGATCCGAGTCAAATAACCTGGCGTTGAAGGGGATAACACACAAACATGCTCACAAGGGAATGCATGTTATTATATCAGCAGTTGAACATCCTTCCATAAGTAATGTGTGTCAATATCTCATGGAAGAAGGATTTCGGGTCTCATTTTTACCAGTGAATGGGAGAGGAGTCATAGACCCGGCTGAGTTGGGCGAGATTATCACGTCAAAAACACTGCTTGTATCGGTGATGCATGCCAACAATGAAGTGGGAAGTATCCAACCGATTCGCGAGTTGTCGGACATCGCTCATGATGCTGGAGCCATTTTTCATACTGATGCTGCGCAATCCGTTTCAAAGATACCCGTTCATGTGGACGAATTAGGTTGTGATTTAATGAGCGTTGCCAGCCATAAAATGTATGGACCCAAGGGAGTAGGGGTTCTTTATTCAAAACAAGGTTTGACCCTAGAACCCATTATTCATGGTGCCAGTCAAGAGGCCGGGAAAAGAGCTGGCACAGAGAATGTTGCCTCCATCGTCGGGATGGGTAAAGCTGCTGAACTGGTGACGGGCTCATTAGACGAGGAAATGGAGCATTTGACAGCCCTTCGAGATCGATTTCAGACAGATTTGAAAGAGGCCTTTCCGCAAATACGAGTAAATGCTGCTGCGGCAAAACGATTACCGAATACTCTGAGTGTTAGCTTTAGAGAACTCACCGCCATACAAATAATTGAGAATTTGCCCGATATCTATCTCTCCATGGGGGCAGCGTGTCATCGCGCAGATGGAAAAGGTTCTGGGGTTTTAGAGGCAATGGGTGTTCCCTTGGAGTATCAGCTGGGAACATTGAGAATCTCTCTAGGCAGGTTTTCAGATGAGAATCAGGTGACTCTGGCGACGAACCAGCTTATTAAAACTATAAAATATTTACTGAACCAATAGAAATCTCCAACAGCATCTTCTAATTACCTCTTATTTATTCTTTTCTAAAGAATTGTCTTAACCTTCCTCCGGTTTACGCGTCTAAAGGAAACTTGACCAAAATCTTTTGAGGAGAATACATGCTAAGAAAACAATATATCCCACTGATCCTTATCCTGCTATTTGGTTTACAAGCCTGTACAGGGCACAAATATACAAGCCAATCAGCCACGCCTGATTTTCGCATTGATGGAAATCGATCTGAATGGGCTGGAAGGTTTGAATCACCAAAAAACGAGAAATTTGCAATCGGTGTCAGTAATGATAAGAATTATCTATATGTGGCAATTAGTAGCTTGGACCGTGAGTTTGAACGTGGTCTGGGTATGAGAGGACTGACTCTTTGGCTGGATGTTAAGGGCGGTAAACGTGAACGGATTGGTATTCAGTTTCAGGGAAGTGGTCCTCCCAATAGACGCCCTTCTGATAGAATGGCCAATCAGAGTATGAATTCTCAGCGTGGAATCCAGAATGAAAGAATGAGAAGTAATCCTACATTTAACGGTGATCTCGACCTGATCGTTGTTGATGATGGCCGAGAGCGTCTGGGGCCTGCAGATTTATTGGCTATGGCGGGAACCACAGATGGGGGACTTTTTATGGAATATCAGATACCCTTAATTCTGTTGGGCGAAACGTTTGATGCAAACAAAGTCCTGGGTGTGGGCGTGATTTCAGAATTTGATATGGATCAGATGAGCCCACAGAGGCCTGGTGGCATGTCTGGTGGAAGCCATGGAGGAAAATCTGGTGGTGGCGGTGGCAAGGGCGGTGGCCAAGGAGGTGGACGTGGTGGTCAGAGCATGCAGGGAAGTCGTCCGGATCAAACGAATATAGATGTTTGGCTTAAAGTTCAATTAACACCATAAATTTCAGCATTCTACTTTATTTAAAAGCCTGCATCTAATGTGGGTTTTTTTGTTAAACAAATCTTGGCAAGCCCTTTAGTTTGGTTTAATCTTGACAGGACAAATTTGATCATATAAGCAGGGGAAGAAATGAAACGGAAAATGCGAGAAGAAATGAATAAATCCCAATATATAGAGAGCCTTGCGAGTGAATATGGGCTGGAAAATCATGGTTTAAATTATCTAAATAATGTTTACTGGAATCTATCAACCTCAGAGCTTTATGAAGAGATATTAGATAGAGAAGAAGGTAAAATTGCACATAATGGTCCACTTCTGGTCTACACGGGAAGACACACTGCACGTGCAGCCAAAGATAAATTTGTGGTTAAGGAAGATTCAACAGAGAAGGATATCTGGTGGGGGAAACACAATAGTCCCTACACAGAAGAGAACTTCACCTGTCTATCTAACCGGCTAAAAGGATATCTCCAGGGCAAAGATGTTTTTGTCCAGGATTGCTATGTTGGTGCCGATGACGAATATGGTATGCCTATCAGAGTTATCACTCAGAAAGCATGGCACAGTCTCTTTGCTAGGAACATGTTTATTGCAGAAGATGATGCAGAAAAACTTAAAACCCACGTTCCGGAATTTACGCTGATATCAGCACCTGATTTCAAAGGTGATCCTATCTTTGATGAGTTAAATAGTGAGACCTTCATCATTCTAAATTTTAAAGAACGCTTGGCAATAATTGGTGGCTCACTCTATGGTGGAGAGATCAAAAAGTCTTTCTTTACAATAATGAACTACCTCCTGCCAAAGAAAGACGTCCTCACCATGCATTGCTCTGCCAATGTTGGAGAGCAAGACGATGTCGCCATTTTCTTTGGATTGTCTGGTACTGGTAAAACGACTCTCTCCGCAGATGTAAACAGGGGACTTATCGGTGACGATGAACATGGCTGGAGTGATGACGGCGTCTTTAATTTTGAAGGTGGCTGTTATGCGAAGGTGATCAACCTAAACGCTGAGGCTGAACCGCAGATCTATGCCTGTACCAAAATGTTTGGTACCATTCTGGAAAATGTGGTTTTCGAGTCTGGATCTAGACATTTAGATCTGGATGATGATATGTATACGGAAAATACCAGGGCTTCTTACCCCTTGAATTTTATCAGTAACGCGGTTCCAGATGCCAGGGGTGGACATCCTAAGAATATCTTCATGCTGACGTGTGATGTTTCAGGAGTATTGCCTCCCATCTCAAAATTGAGTGCAGACCAGGCAATGTACCATTTCATTTCCGGCTATACTTCCAAAGTAGGCGGAACTGAGATTGGTTTGGGCGCAGATCCTATCAGTACCTTTAGTGCCTGTTTTGGTGCTCCTTTCATGGTGCATCATCCCTACGTTTATGCTCAACTGCTTAAAGATCGTATGCTGAAGAATGATGTGAATTGCTGGTTGATCAATACTGGCTGGACTGGTGGTCCTTTCGGTGTTGGAAATAGAATCAGTATTAAGCATACGCGTGCCTTACTCAATGCTGGACTGGAAGGGGAGCTAGAGCAAGTAGACTTTCATGAGGATGCTGTTTTTGGTTTCCAGGTTCCCACAAGTTGTCCCGGTGTTCCAGCAGAGATACTGGATCCTCGCTCGACTTGGGATGATAAAGCTGATTATGATCAACGCTATCATCGCCTTGCAGAAAAGTTCGTTGAGAACTTTAAAGCTTATGAAGATGGTGTAACGCAGGAAGTAATTGACGCAGGCCCAAAACTCGTATAACTGCAATAGATAAGTATGCTACAGCCCCGATCATCTGATCGGGGCTTTTTCTTAGGGTTTATTTGTCATAAAGTCAAGTAAACTAGACATCATTATGTACACGTTACTTTGCTCAAAAGGAATTCAAACTAGTTGATTATTGTTTTGCGATTGGACCACTAAGGCACTTTATTTGCACTAGATCGAATAAGGTCTAGAATAGGGAAATGAGCGAGTGGGAACAGTGACAAATAAGGGAAAGAATGCCGAGGCTCTAGACCTTTTAAAAGAGCAACACCCCGGTAAATTTGTGAGTGTTCAGAAAGCTTTAAAATCTATACATCGTGGTGATCGGATTTTTGTTCATACCGCCTGTGGTGAACCTCAATATCTAATAAAATCTCTGGTTGAATATATTGAATCTGACCCTAAAGCGGTATTTGATGCTGAAGTGCTTCAAGTGTGGTCACTTGGACTTGCTCCTTATGCTCAGGAGAAATTTAAACACAATATACGCCACAATTCATTCTTCATTGGCAATAGCACTCGGTCAGCCGTTAACTCTGGCCTCGCAGACTATACGCCAATATTTCTGTCTGAAATTCCCCGATTATTTAACAGGGGACACGTTCCAGTAGATGTTGCTCTCATCCAGGCCTCATGCCCAGATGCCCATGGCTATATGAGTCTGGGCATAAGTGTTGATATAGTGATGGCCGCAACTGAGAAAGCGCAGACGGTCATCGTTCAGGTAAATCCACGCATGCCACGAATACATGGAGATGGATTTATACATGTATCAAATGTGGACTATATCGTTCACCATGAAGAAGCGCTTTTGGAATATGAAGATGATCTGGATAACACCATTGCTGATCAAATTGGGAAATATGTTGCCACATTAATTGAAGATGGTAATACTATTCAAGTGGGATATGGGTGTTTACCCAATGCCATTCTTTCAAATCTTCACCATAAAAAGCACCTGGGTGTCCATACTGAATTACTAGGGGATGGACTCGTTAAGCTTATGAAGGCTGGTGTTATTGATAACTCCAATAAGAGCATTAATCGTGGAAAAACTATTGCCACATTTAGCATGGGCTCAGCTGAGACTTATGAATATTTACACGATAACCCCTTTATTGAATTTAAAACAGTAGATTATACCAACGACCCGCGTGTGATTGCTAAGCATGATAATATGACAGCGATAAATTCCGCCTTGGAGATTGATCTTACCGGTCAGGCTACTGCTGAGTCACTAGGGAAAGTATTTTATAGTGGAATAGGTGGCCAGGCTGACTTTATGCGGGGAGCTATTCTTGCGAATAAGGGAAAGACCATTCTTACCATTCCGTCAACTGCGGACGATGGAGAAGTTTCGAGAATTGTACCCTTCTTGAAGGCTGGAGCTGGAGTTACACTCAACCGTGGTGATATTCACTATGTGGTTACTGAATATGGGATTGCGTATCTACACGGAAAGAATATTCGCGAGAGAGCCATGGAGCTGATCTCCATTGCTCATCCAAAATTTCGAGCTCAATTGATCAAGAAAGCAAAAAAACGTAATTTGATCTATCAGGATCAAGCATTTATCGCTGGCAAAGCTGGGGAGTATCCGCAGAAAGTTGAGACATATCGAACAACTTCTGGTGGCAAGGAAGTCTTTATCAGACCCGTTAAGATCAGTGATGAACCCCTATTGAAAGAATTCTTCTATTCATTGTCTGATGCTAGTTTACAAAGGCGATTTATTTCCGAACGCAAGGATATGCCACATGAACGTTTGCAGGAGTTCGTGGTAATTGACTATACTAATGAGATGATCCTCTTGGCCTTTATGCAAAAAGGTGGGGTTGAGAAATTAGTCGGTGTTGGTCAATATGCGATTATTGGTACGACCCACACCGCTGATGTCGCTTTTGTGGTCAGGGATGATCATCAGGAGCAGGGGATTGGTCGTGAGTTATTGAGATATCTAACCCTGTTGGCAAAGAAACGGGGATTATTGGGATTTACCGCCGATGTTTTGATTAGCAATGCCAGAATGATGGGCTTATTTGAAAGTATGGGATTTGATGTACAGAAACATATTGAAGACGGCATGTATGAGATGAAGATGACGTTTCTGGAGAGTAAATGATAGAAAATAAACCAGATATAAAGTTTCTGTTTGAGCCAGAGTCTGTCGCCGTAATAGGCGTGAGTCAAGAACCTGGCAAGATCGGCTATAAGATTCTGGAAAATATGATTGAAGTAGGGTATAAAGGAAAAATCTTCCCGGTAAACCCTAAAGGAGGACAAGCCCTGGGCTTGGATATCCTTACCAATGTTGAAGATATAGAGGGTAGTGTGGATGTGGCAGTAATTGCAATTCCTGCCCGGTTTGTCTATGATGCTGTTGTGAGTTGTGCTAAAAAGAATGTGAAATTTCTCACCATTATCTCGTCAGGTTTCTCGGAAATCGGAAATTTGGAAGAAGAACAACGTGTTCTGAAATATGCACATAAACATAATATGCGGGTTTTAGGTCCAAATATCTTCGGACATTATTCATCCAAAGTATCATTAAATGCAACATTTGGTCCTCGTGATATTAAACCAGGAAATGTGGCAATTATTACCCAGAGTGGTGCACTTGGGATTGCCATGATCGGGAAAACTGCAGTACAAAATATTGGACTGTCTGCGATTATTTCCGTTGGTAATAAAACGGATATCAATGAGTCAGACCTTCTGGAATATCTTATTGAGCAGGACGAGACAAAAATCATTCTCATGTATATCGAAGGTATACTTGAAGGTGAGCGTCTGGTTGAAGTTCTAAAACGAGCAACGAAGAAGAAACCTGTCATTGTAATTAAATCTGGTCGATCCAAACGTGGAGCAGTGGCTGCAGCAAGTCATACAGGCTCACTGGCAGGTTCTGACAAGGTTTTTGATGCCATCATGAGACAATGTGGGGTTTTGCGAGCGGAGAGCATTCAGGAAGCTTTGGAGTGGAGTAAATTCTTATCTCATACACCAATTCCAAGTGGACGTAATACGATTATTATCACCAATGGTGGTGGTGTTGGGGTCATGGCCACAGATGCTTGCGAAAAATATGATATAAAACTTTATGATGATCAGGAGAAATTAAAGGAAACCTTTGAAAGCGTGGCTCATGGTTTTGGCTCAACAAAAAATCCTGTGGATATTACCGGTGAAGCTACCAAAGCCGATTATCTGAAGGCATTGAAAGAAGCCTTGGTTGACGATAATATTCAGTCAGTGATTGCCTTGTATTGTGAAACCGCAATGATGGACTCCCAAGAGTTAACTGAGATGATCGATGAGATGTATGGTCAATATCAAGCCAAAGGGAAACCCATCACATTCTCTGTCTTTGGCGGGGAAAGGACTGAGGAGGCCATCACCGTATTGCATAAAAACAATGTCCCTGTATATCGAGATGTGTATGATGGTGTTTCATGTCTAGGAGCTTTGCACTTCATTAAGAAAGTTCAGGACACAGAGTCTGCTATTTCTGTGGATACCGAAATTGACGTGGAAGCTATAAATCATATTATCGACGCTGCTCTTGCAGATAAGCGTACCTTCTTGCTTGCTGAAGAAGGTGCCGGTTTACTGGCTGCATGTCAGATTCCAGGCCCTAGGGGTGGAGTTGTACAATCTGTTTCAGAAGCGGTAGCCCTGGCCAATGAAATTGGCTACCCCATTGTGATGAAAGTGGTCTCCAGAGACATTCTCCACAAGAGCGATGCTGGTGGCGTACTTTTAAATCTAGAAAATGAATCAGAAGTGATTGACGCATATCAAACCATTATTCACTCGTGCAAAGCCAATGTTCCAAATGCCGTCATCGATGGTATTGAGGTGGTAGAACAGATAAAGGCCGGAGCAGAGGTTATTCTTGGTGGTCGTAGGGACGCAAGTTTTGGACCGACACTCATGTTTGGGCTTGGTGGCATCTACGTCGAAGTAATGAAAGACGTCGCTTTTCGTGCTGTCCCTCTTGGTCAGCAGGAAATTCGCACCATGATCAAAGAAATTCGATCATACCCATTACTCCTAGGAGTTCGGGGTGAAGCTAGAAAAGACATCGAAAGTATAGTAGAAACCTTGATCAAAGTATCTACTCTTATAAGCAAGGTTACCCGTATTACTGATATTGAGATAAATCCCATGGTCGTTTATGAACAAGGGAAAGGGTCTCGCGCTGTTGATATACGCGTATTAATTTCTGATGATAAAAAGGATTCAGAATCATGAAAAATATTATAGTTACTTCCCTAAGGAAGGATGCCGGAAAAACAAGTGTGATTGTTGGTCTGGCAAAAAACTCCTCTCAGAAAATAGGATATTTGAAGCCTTTTGGAGATCGTCTACTCTATCGGAAAAAACGACTTTGGGATTTTGATGCTGCTGCTTGCACGGTCGCTATGGGAGCTACCGAATCGCCTGAGTCTATGAGTATTGGATTTGACCATTCCAAGTTAAGATTTATGTATGATGAGCAAACTATCGCGGTAAAGGTGCAGGAGATTGCCTCGGAGAATTCAGTTGGGAAGGAAATCATGCTTATTGAGAGTGGATCTGAATTGACCAGGGGTCTTTCAGTCAATCTTGATGCATTATCCATATGTAGATATCTTGATGGAGAATTGTTGGTCATCCTCAGTGGTAGTAATGATCAGATCAGTGATGATGCCTACGCCCTCAAATGGATCTTAGATCAGAACGATGTGAAACTGGCCGGTGTTATCATCAATAAAGTTCACGATGTTGAAGACTTTAAAACCGTTTATGAAGAAGAATTGAGTGCTCTGGGTTTGCCTATCTTGGGAATCATTCCTTTTGAGGAAACACTTACCCGACCCTCCATGCAATTCTTGTCAGATCTGTTCTTTGCAAAGGTGTTGGCAGGTGACAAAGGCCTGAGCAATACCTATAAAGATATTTTTGTTGGTGCTATGTCTGCTGATGCAGTGCTGCGAGTCCAGCGTTTTAATAAGGAATCTAAATTAGTCATCACCAGTGGGGATCGTAGTGATATGATCTTGGCTGCTTTAGATACAAAAGCTGCGGGGATTATTCTGACGAATAATATTCTGCCACCAGCCAATATCATTGCCATGGCAGGTGCTGCAAATACGCCACTTCTTCTGGTTGCTCAGGATACTTTTCAGGCAGCTAAGAAGGTTGATGATCTAGTCTCATTACTCTCTAAGGATGATCTGCCAAAAATGGATCTTCTTCAAGCTTTGGTGAATAAGAATGTCAAAGTTGAGGAAATACTTCCTTAAATAATCGTACTTGGGGCATTTTCCCCTGAATTACATTGAGGTTTTTAAAAATACCCTGTTCATGGCAGGGTATTTTTTTGTCTTGGTCCAGGGCTCGCAAATTCGTATTCGATCTTGGGATGAAACATTCATTGGTACAAAGGGTACAAAATAAGTTACATTTTAAGATCGGGGGTTTAATCAGGGGAGAATAGGAAGTCATTATGAAGCGGCGGAAAGCCATTGGTTTGATCATTGGTTCAGGGCTGGCATTTCTCACTGGTGCTTATGCCAAGTTTCGCACAACTACCTTTTCCCAACACTACCCAAAGAAAGAGTCCTCCATGAATATAAAAGTAACGCAATTGCCACAGACAGGTCCTTGGCCCACTGGTGATCCCTTTCTGTTTTGTGTCCATCATAATGATCAATATCCATCTGCAAATGAGAAGATGGGACCTAATGCATCCTTAGAAGGTCGTAACATGGGTCAGGATTTCGCAAATAAAGATGGCTGGAACATGTATCACGGATCTTCCATTCCCGGTTTTCCTCAGCATCCGCACAGGGGATTTGAAACTCTTACCGTTGTTAAGCAAGGTTTAATAGATCATTCAGATTCTCTAGGAGCAAGAGCCCGCTATGGTGATGGAGATGCCCAATGGTTAACTGCCGGTGATGGGATTGTGCATGCTGAAATGTTTCCACTGTTGAATCAGGAAGCTGGTAACCCTATGGACTTTTTTCAGATCTGGATCAATTTACCTGCAGTAAATAAGCGTGTTGACCCTCATTTCGCTATGTTTTGGGAGAAGCAAATCCCTAAGGTGAAAAATACGGATATTAATGGAAATATGACGGAAGTAACTGTGGTTGCAGGAAAATACCGGTCAAGTTCTGCACCAACCCCACCACCGAATTCATGGGCGGCAAACCAGGAGAACGATCTTGCAGTATGGGTGATAAAGATGGGTAAAGGTGCAAAGTGGAGTTTGCCAGCAGTCTCTGAGACTAGTGGACGGTCACTTTATGTAGTGAAAGGCAAAGGTGTGGAGATTGATGGACAGCCTATTCCAGAGAAATCTCGAGTAGAGATTCTCACGCCAGGAGCATTCAATATTGTAAGCGCTGGTAATGAAGTAGAACTATTGCTCCTACAAGGACGACCCATAGCCGAACCTGTGGCCCAGTATGGTCCCTTTGTCATGAATACTGAGGCTGAGATAAGAGAAGCTTATGATGATTATTCAAGAACTCGGTTTGGTGGTTGGAAGTGGTCAGAAAATGATCCAGTTCATGGGAAGAATCCTGAAAAGTTTGCTCAACTGATCGATGGAAGCGTGGATAAGCCTGTTTAAAAGAGAATTTTTGGGATATAAGAGTGGGCATTGTACGAAGCTCTGTTTCATGCTCTGCATGTAATTTTACCCCCTCCGTTCCTTTGGAGCACCTCCCCAAGGGGAGGACTAATTGCCGTTAATCAAGTATTTGCTAAGTATTAT
>CAZOBQ010000052.1:0-15323 GCA_964578155.1 uncultured Lentisphaeria bacterium | reverse complement strand
ATATTCAGGGACTGCATGATCTCAAGGACTTTGTTGTCTCCCTGCTTAAAGATACCAAGGAGCAGATGTTCAGAACCTATATATGCATGTCCCAGGCGAATAGCCTCTTCTTTGGACAGCTGGATAACACTTTGTAATTTTTTATGAAAATTTGCTTTCAATTTATTTCCTCAAATCTTATTCGTTTCAGCCCATAATATAGACTAAAAACCTTTGCAGATTGAAACAATGTGATGTGAATTTATCAGTTTAGAGTAAAAACTCTATCACACGCAGCAGATAAGGATCTGCTATGGGTGGCGATCAAGAAGGATTGTCCGTAATCAGTTCTCACTTTTTCAATTAAATCAATAAGACGGCTACCATTGTCTGGATCAAGATTCCCTGTGGGCTCGTCTGCCAGCACTAATTCAGGTCTATTCATCAATGCTCTTGCGACTGCAATTCGTTGTCTCTCGCCTCCAGAAAGCTGAGAGGGTTTGTGGGTTCTACGCTCATATACACCCACGGCATGTAACAATTCTTCGGCACGTTTATTTGCCTCAGACGGCTCTATGCCAAGGATCTTGGCTGGTATCAGTACATTTTCGAGGGCAGTGAACTCTGGGAGTAAATAATGGAATTGAAATACGAAACCCAGATTCTCGGCACGAAAAAGGCTGAGTTTATCATCATTCATTTTGAGGGGGTTTTGCCCGGATATTGTGATTTCTCCGGAATCAGCTTCATCTAGGGTGCCAATAATGTTCAGTAAGGTAGTTTTACCAATACCGGAAGGACCATTAATGGCTACAATCTCTCCTCTTTCCATATCCATGCTAATGTCTTGGAGAACCTTTAATTGCTCACCACTACTGGAATAGGACTTATTAAGATGACTTATCTCTAGAATTGTATCCATGACTTACCTTTTATAATTAATAGCATCAAGGGGTTTTAAACGAGCTGCTTTCTTTGCAGGGTATCGAATCGATAATAATACAATAACAAAGGCAACGAGACCCACAATGGCTACTTCTTCCCAATATAGTTTAACGGGCAATACAGATATTAGATATATATCTTCAGGCAATCTAATCCATCCCCAGCTGGCCTGGCTAAGTACAAAAAGAGTTCCAATTACGATACCCAGGAACACACCAAGAATAGCTACCAACAAGCCCTGAATATTGAATATTCTTTGAATACTGGATGAATGTGAGCCCATGACCCTTAAGATTCCAATGCTCCCTGTTTTTTCTAAAACCATCATCATGAGAGAGCTGACAATATTAAATACTGCCACTAAGATGATAAGATTCAGGCCGATGAAACTGCCCCATTTCTCCATTCGCATAGCATCAAATAAAGTTTTGTGCTGGTCATACCACGTCTTGAGTTCTATCTGAGGGAATTTTTCTGCAATAATATACTTTGCCGTGTTGGCATAGTTGAAATCATCAAAATGAACATGGATGACTTCACTTCCGGCCGATTTAAAGAGACGCCGACCTTCTTTGTAAGAGATGATTGCTAAATTTCGATCAAAGTCGAATATATCTGATTGAAATATGCCAGTCACTACAAAATGTCGCTCAGGGATTCTGAATAGCCCTGCACGCATGTCCAAAGGACTCTTTATGGAGAGAGTATCACCAGCGGTAAGAAAAAGCTTATCTGCCACAGCAGCACCGATCACAATTCCAGGGAACTCTTCCCCATTCTTGCTCAATCTCCCAGGGGAGCTTGTATTTAAATACTGTTTCACCAATAGATGGGACCAGTAATCCTGGTCAATAGCTCTCACGTTGAGCACAAGTTTATCATCATTACCGGCCAGTATGGCTTTACGTTCGATACTGCGGTAAATGGTAGTTCTTTCAGGAAATAGAGATTCTAATTCATCTATATTTTCCGTGTCCGTAATCGTTAGATGAGGAATAAAATTTGTGATGCGCCGTGTAACCTCTGATTCAAACCCATTTAAAACAGCCATGGTGATAATTAAGGCTATTACACCAAGAGCGATCCCGAGAATAGAGCTTCCCCCAACCCAACTGATAAAACGATTACTTTGTTTGGCAAAGAAATAGCGACGAGCGATAAACCAATGATAATTACTCATCGTCCCTCAGTGCCTCAGCAGGGCTTTGTCTACTGGCCTGCATAGCGGGTAGAATTGAAGATAGTAATGCCAAAACGATGATGCTAGCAGATATGACCAGAACATCCTTGGCTGCGATTTGTATAGTCACTTGATCCATAAAATAGACATCACTTGGCAAACTGATCAGGCCAAAAGTACTTTGTAGCCAGGCAAGCAGCCCGGAGAGTAATAGTCCAATCACTGAGCCGGTTAAGCCTATCATTAAGCCCTCATAGGCAAAGATTCGTCTAATCCTTTTTTTGCTAGTTCCTAGTGCCCTGAGTGTACCAATCTCACTCCGTTTCTCCATGATGATCAAAATTAGAGTACTGGCAATGTTCACAATGGCAACCAGCATGATCATGCTAAATATTATAAATATTGGAAGCTGCTGAGTCTTCATCCAGTTGAATAAAGTTTGATGTCGATCTTTCCATGATATGGATAGATGTGAATAGGGTAAAATTGCATCTATCTGTTGCATGACCTTATCAGTCGATGTTATATCGGTTAAGAAGATCCCGAACTCATCGGACTTATTGGTGGTCCCAAAGAGCTTGTCCATCGTCTCAAGTGAGCAGTACACATAGCTTTTGTCATAGTCTACCATGCCAGACTCATATATTGCTAAAATATTACCTAATGCTATAGATGGATAGCCGGTCATTTCTGCCAAGGATCCTAAGTCGTAGATTAGAACAGATTCAGACTCTTTGACCTTGAGCTGTTCTGCTAAAGCTGCACCAACAATAATACCGGTTCCTGAGATGCTTGATCCATTCAAATTAGAGCTAACAGAGTAAAGTCCACTTAAAGCTTCTTCCGGCATAGCCTCCAGCAAGGCACCATCAGTAATGCCATTGGCTTTCAACATGAGTTCAGCTTTACGTATTCTAAATACTTTTTCGACGCCCTGTATCGCTTTTATCTCGTCGATATGACCTTCTGTTAGATCAAATCCAGACTGGAACAATTTCTCAATCCGAATATGGGTGTCGAAACCAATTATTTTTTCCGTAACAACTGATTCAAACCCTCTCATGATAGCCAAAGCTAATACTAGAGTGGTAACACCAAGAGCCATACCAATAATGGTCGTTCTGGCAATAAACGCAATAAATGGAATCCGATGTTTACCGAATAGATAACGGGATGCTAAGTAGGTAGTGTAAGACACTATTCAGTAGCGGTACTTAACTTTTTGATTCAGGTCTCATCTGAGGAAATAGCAGTACATCACGAATGGATCTATTCCCCGTTAGAAGCATAATAAGTCGGTCAAGTCCTATCCCGACACCGCCGGTAGGTGGCATTCCATATTCCACGGCTTGTAGAAAGTCTTCATCCAGAGATTGTGCTTCTTCATCACCTGCGGCTCGTAAGGCAGCCTGAGCCTCAAGACGATCACGTTGATCAATGGGATCATTCAACTCGGTAAATGCATTTGCAAATTCGTTACCGGCAATAAATAGTTCAAATCGTTCAACAAAGGTTCCATCACTGTCACGTTTAATTTTGGCTAGAGGAGAAATGGCCTTGGGGTACTCTGTTACGAAGGTTGGTTCGATAAGATGCGGTTGGACAAGTGCATCAAAAAGAGCATCTAGAAGTTGCCCATAGTTGGAATTTTCGGGAGCATCAATCTTATGTTCACGACAAACTTTCAATAGTTCAGCCGTATCGGCTTTCGCCAGATCCACACCAACGTGCTTTTGGACCAATTCGGCCATGGTGGCTCTTTGAAATGCTTGAGTAAGGTCGATTGTATGATCATTGAAAACAAATTCACTTTGGTCCAAGTCAGTGCAAACATGTTTAAAAAGAGCTTCAACCTGATCCATTAGATAATAATAGTCCACATAAGCTTCATACCATTCAATGGCTGTAAATTCTGGATTGTGGCTACGATCCATTCCTTCATTTCGAAAATTACGTGAAAATTCAAATACTTTTTCAAATCCACCAATAATCAAACGCTTCAAGTATAATTCATCAGCTATACGAAGATACAAAGGCATATCTAGTGCGTTATGGTGTGTTTTGAATGGACGAGCAGATGCACCACCATAAAGTGGCTGCAAAATAGGTGTCTCAACCTCTAGATAGTTTTGATTATCAAAAAAGTTGCGAATGCTTTTATAGATAGCGGCTCGCTTAACAAAGGTTTCCTTTACTTCTGGATTTACAATGAGATCCAAATACCGTTTCCTGTAGCGCTGCTCTTTATCTTCAAAACCATCAAAGAGCTGTCCATCTTTTTCTTTTACATTTGGAAGTGGACGCACGTTTTTACTCAACAGGGTGAGGCTGAATACTTTCAGTGTCTTCTCACCTGTCCTGGTGGTCATCATTTTTCCAGAAACACCTAGAAAATCACCAATATCCAAGCCTTTAAACATGGTATATGTTTCGGGACCGATGTCTTCACGGCTTACATACAGCTGTATCTTGCCGCTACCATCCATGATATTGGCAAAGCTAGCCTTACCCATGACCCGTCGAGACATCATTCTACCGGCAAGACTCACATCTGTTTTTTCAGATAGATCTTCAAAGTTTTCCAGAGCCTCAGTGATTTGATGGCTTCGATCATATTTATGGGGGAACGGATTAATCCCCTCTTCGATTAATGACCGGATCTTATCTTTCCGTTGGCTCATTATTTCATTTAATGTACGTTCACTCATGTGGTTTATTTTCCCATCATATTCAATAAAAATGCTTTAATGAAACCGTCGATATCACCATTCATGACTGCCTGGATATTGCCTGTTTCATGCTTTGTTCTGTGATCTTTAACCATAGTGTAGGGATGAAATACATAAGATCGAATCTGATTCCCCCACCCAATTTCTGTCTTTGAAGAAGCCATCTGGTCCATTTTGGCCTGCTCCTTCTCTTTTTCAAGCTGATGTAGTCGTGCTTTGAGCATCTTCATGGCTGTTTCTTTATTCTTGTGTTGTGAACGCTCATTTTGACACTGGACGACTATACCTGAGGGTGCATGAGTGAGTCGAACAGCAGAATCAGTCTTGTTAATATGTTGGCCACCTGCGCCACTTGCTCGATAGGTGTCTACGCGCACTTCACTCATATCGATATTGATTTCTATCTCAGTATCGTAAATAGGATAGACAAAGACAGATGCGAAGGATGTGTGTCGCCTAGAGTTAGAATCAAATGGACTGATTCTCACCAAACGATGAACCCCATTTTCAGCCTTTACATGACCAAATGCAAATGCCCCTTTAACTTCGATGGTGGCATCCTTCAAACCTGCCTCATCTCCAGGCAAATAATCCAATGCTTTCCATGACCAACCCTTAGCATCAAACCATCGAGTGTACATCCTGTAGAGCATTTCCGCCCAATCCTGGGACTCAGTACCTCCAGCACCGGGATGGATGGTCATGATACAATTAAAGGCATCATCCTCGCCACTTAGAAGCTGATGTAATTCATATTTATCTAAAGTCTTTTGGAAGCTTTTAAGGGCTTTGGTAATATCTGAAGAAAAACTATCGTCGTCCTCTTCAGCCGCCAGCTCTAGAAGGAGATCTATCTCTTCCTCATGATTAACGACATTCTCCCAGTCAGTAATCTGACCTTCCAGCATGTTAATGTGTTTTAAAGTCGTTTGAGCATCTGTGGAATTATTCCAGAAATCGTCCTTTAAGGAGAGTGCTTTTAGCTCACTTAATTTCTCCCGTACTTCGGAGAGGTCAAAGATGCCCCCTTAACGTGTCTAGACGTTGTTTGAGGTCACTTAATTCATCTTTGATATCTTCAAACATCTACAGATTCCCTATTAGTAGGATAGTGTAGTAAAATTGTAGAAGAGAAATACCAGTCGCGATATATGGCATGAACTCGTTGACTACCTTCCATATCGTCCCATTCACGATAATCGTATCGTTGGGGTAAATGACTGGCATAAAATTATCGTCACCTGTTTCGATGAAGGCTTCGATATTGGCATATACGACTCGACCTTCACCTTCTTGGACATTAAATCGTATGATTCGAATTTTATTTAATTTTGCTCTCCCGGTAGGTCCACCCACGTAACTTAGCAAAGAGATCAAATCTGCATCTGATGGAACCAACGTGACTCCAGGTTTTTGAACCTCTCCCCAAATACGTACCTCCATGCTTAACTTTCCTGTTTCAGGATGAAGCATGTATCTTGGATCTTGTGTTTTTTGATCTTTACTTTGCGCCAGAAGTGCTTGGGACATGAGAAGCAACACGATGATTAAAAACAGTCTTTTATACAATTTATGCCCCTTTTTTAACCCTATCATTAAAAATGATAATTAATTCCAATTTTCTGCATGTCAGACAACTCATGTTGGCTGAATGAGTAGTCAATAATAACCTTTTTTAAGCCAATGCCAAGACCAAAGGAGGTGGTGTAGCCATCGTTGCCACCTCGGAAATATATTCTATCTTTTATTGTGAGTTCTAGACCGTACTGTGAGACAGCAGCATACCTGGTTTGACTACTTTTTGAAAATGTTATTTTTGATCCATATTTTTTAATATTTTGGGTGGCTGCATAACCAAAGGTGAGTTGTCTGCCAATAGCATCTTGATGCTGCGTATCCCAGTAGACTGGTGTATTCAACATATCAGTAAAATGCAAGCCAAATGAAAACTCCGTGTTTACCAGGAGGTCAGTCATACCTCCTAAATTAAAGAAGAACTGTCCGCCAGCATCGATTCCAGAGCCCAGACCGTGGTTCTCATCAAGAATTTTATCAATATATTTGACTGACATTCCAACGGGAACTCGACATGGAATTTTAAAGAATATCCAGCCCAGATCGATATAAAAATTAAACTCCCGTGCTATGGAAAGGAATACGGCACTCTCTCTATATTTAATAAGGTCTGAATTCTGTTCACTTATAATCAGGACAGAATCTCTTCTCTCCTGTGGTGTTAGTTCTGATAAATTTGGCCGAAAATAGAGGTCACTAATGCTATTATTAAGAAAAGTTAGACCGAGGTCATATTTCTCTGATACTTTATACTTTGTCTCTAGGCCAATACTCTGTGTCAATCCGTTAAATTGGTCGTAAACAATACCAATAGATTTCTGTGGACCACTGGTAAACCCTGCCGGATTGTTCAATGCATGACCACTTAAAACAGTTGTGGCCACTGCACTATTGCCAAGAGAGTAGACTTGGGGATGAATGCTAGCCAAGATAAAGGCATCTCCATATTCCCCAGACATGATAGCATGGAATGGTAATAATATGATCGCTATCAAGTATTGAAGTCTTCTCATCGGTTCTTCACCATCTTTCCAACTGAACCGAAGAGGTCTTCCCCATCAATTTCGCCACGAATACGATAGAAGTAGACACCGTTTGCTACGAAATCTTCATTTCTATCTCGCCCATTCCATGGAACTTCATGATACCCAATTGCGCCAAGGGGAATACCAACCCTCGCATTGAACTCATCAATGCTAAATAGTTTGTAACCTGAGAGTGTATAAATATCAATCACTACATTTGTGAGGGGCTGTGTGAGCTCATATATGATAAGCGTCTCACCAGCAAATGGATTAGGAAAGTTCCCATAATCGATGACTTCTGGTGATCCAGCGACTACGGCACTTATCACTTGTTCCTCAGACCAGTTATTTAAGGCATCACTTACCCGGTATGCTATTTGGTGTTCTCCAACTGATAAGTCTAAACTTGCCGAAACACCCATAACCTGTGCCGCTTCTGTTGTATCGCCAAGTTGAATTGTTGTCGGTGTTCCATCGATAAGAATCTCAACATCCTCATCCATCCATGTGAATCCACTCTCATCCTCTGCAAGTAAATTTAGACGGCTATTCTCCAGGATGTAATCACCATCAAAGAACAGTTGTCCTTCCATCATCATAGAGACTTCTGGACCCGTTGTATTAACTTTCTTGCCAGTTGCGAAAATCCCTATACCGTCTAGCTCATAATTCCCATTAGGCTTCTCTAACATTTGCCAGGTGTTGATTCCTGGTTCTTCAAGAAATAATGACCGATCTGAGTCGAGCTCAACGGACATATTTGGATTTGAGAATGCAATTTGATAGACGTTTGCACTATCATCAAAATCGAGACCCGTTACTGTACCTAAGTCAGCTGTGTAGGTCTTAATACTTATCCAGGCAGAATCAGGAGAAGTAATAAATAAATTGTCCCCTGGCCACAATTCTACAGAATCAGATGTCGTACCGGAGTAGCTTATTCCAAGCCCAGGTATGATCTGATAGTGTGTGGGGGTAAACAATGTATCTAATATCGCTTTTTCTGGGACAGCATTCGTATCCAGCTCTAAGGTGGATCTACTTACCACTTCGTTTCCCCCGAAATAACTCGGTATGAAAAAGGTATTATTCCCCTTTTTCACCAAAATGTCTTGAGCTACATGTTGCCTATAGTTTGACGAGGAGTCAAAATGAGTAAAATGAGCAATACCCTGGTTTAGTCCTTGTAAAGTATATTGAAAGAGCAATCCGCTCATATTCACCAAGGCGCTATCACTGACTGAATTGAGTGAAAGCCCGATCTCCCTGGGCAGATAGAGTCTGAATTGATCCGATTTCAACAGAAAGTGGTCATCCTCATCAAAAGCTGTGAAATAATAGTATGTACGCGAGATTCCAGAGATTAATTCATCTAAATCTGAAAATACCCAATCATCACCTTCTGCAACAAGATCTTCTTCACCAGTATTCTCACCTGTAAAAGTTATTATGACCTTGGCGGGACTCTCAGAATATGATCGATATCGAACGCGGAGAGGAGTAGTTGGGGATTGTTCGAGCTCATCTGAAGTCGGTGGTCTGTGCTCAAACCAGTCTGAATTGATGGAGTAAGGTGCATAGCTTTGTATGGCAGGCATGGTCGGCCCTCGATCAAGGGTAAATATTGTCCTACTCTCACCGCTGGTTGGGTAGATTATGGTGGTTGAATCGTAGACAACATCCTCTTGCTCAATAGACAGTCGGTTCGTGATTTCAGCTGAATGAAATGTTGGCTCTGACCACCAGGGTTGACCTTCTGCATTGATGGGTAATACTTTTACAGTCCCAGAGTTTTCGCCGAGGTAGTTAATGTTCAAGGTGTCTGACCTTGAATAAATATCTTTATCAGATTTTGCTAGTTCTGCTTTTTCCGGAAGCTTTAACCTTAATGTTGGATCCCCAAGATAATTGTATTGAAAGAGCATACTGGGTTTTAAATAATCGAAACCGCTGTTTGAGAGATAATATTCCACTCTGGCAATATCTATGAGTTCACCCACTGTTTTGTGTTCTTCAAGTAGCCTTCTCAATAAGGGTTGGACCATGAGGAAATCATTTATTTTCCACCCTACACCAGAAGACCCAAACCAGCCAATTGCACCAGCTGGTGATTTGGTTAGAACAACCTCCCCCAAACCCTGATTCAGTGCGAATGAACCTGTAAAACAAGTCATACTGGTAACAAAAGCCGGTGGGGTTTCACTTTCCAGGAATACGATATCATCCCTTACAAAAAGCGATCGATCAGCCCATACAGCGCCACCCCCATGCCCCAAAAAGTTGATTAGTAACTTTCCATCATTCCAGATTGATATGAGTGTGTCTTTATCACCCCAAAATATCTGACCTTCTGAACCTCGATCGACATACAGTCTTGATGGCATATACTCTTTGGGGATTTCATTATTCAATAGGCTCTCACTTTGGTATTTGAAAGTAGTCTCAAACCCGGCAATAGTGATAATCTCATTTTGCCAGGCTCCATATTCAATGGTGGTTCCATAGTGAATCAGCTTGTTAAGTGAATTTTCGAGGTCATCTACGTCATCACAGGGAATGCGTCCCAAGTGTAAATCAGGTAAATAATCATCACCATTAATGAGGGCGTACCAGTAATCCGCCTCAGCTGCTCCCCAGGCATAGGTTTGCATATAGAAGGTTGGAATATTCTTCAAATCGACATCTTGCTTAGCCTCTTGCGGATCTGCAATTGCATCCCCAATGAGTAAAACATATTCCGGGCTAGAAGGCCAATTATTATTGGCATATTTCAAGAATGATCGAATGGCGAAAGGTGATTTAATGCCATAATTAAATTCATCATATATATCTCTCAACGAGACTGCCACGGGGTTCCAGCCTTCAGACTCTTTAAATGCCAGATAATCATCCAAGTCCTCCATGAAAGCAGGAACAGTGATTACAATCAAATCTCCATCTTGTTCTCTCAACGAAGCAAGTGTATCAACGGTAATATCTAGGGGTTCCAGCAGGGTCTCAACTGTAGATGTCCAATAATCAGGACTGGAATTTGTACCTACATCTTGAAATACTAAATTAAAAGTTGGACGGGATGGACCCCATATCTCTCTGATGGTATATCCAGTGATCTTGGATAATCCTTCCTTATAGATCACCATATTGGGAGAGGTAAACCCTCTGATCGCATATTCCAGATTTGTGGACGGATTGATATCAGATTTTCTGAAGCGTAATTTGTTTTCATGTGCCTTTAACAGGTGTTCATAACCAATCTCCAGCCAATTCAGAACAATGCGGTCATAGACCCCTGCTGTAGTATCAATTGTGGAAAATACTTCAAGGCTATTTGTTCCACTGGCATTCAGGATACTATGTGACAGGTTGAGCTTTGAAGGAGCCACCAGCACAAATTCTTCTTGGTCAGTCCACTCAGCCTCTCCAATAATATTTTGATTAACAAACGCAGTTAGTGAGTGTTCCCCGCCTCCACCTCCTTGCGGATCTGGGTAGGTTAAACCATGAAGGCCTACAGATATCTCCATTTCTGCGGTTGCCCCCCTATCTGGATCTGCGAGATAGAAACCCATCTCCTTGGTTTGACCAGAGTTAACCGTATTCCAGAAATAATGATCACGGGTGATACTAGGCAGGTCGGTGTCAACTTGACCCAAGCGGTCAAATATTAAATCTTCTTCAATATGGGTTTCATCCCAAAATGATGTTGGCCGCACAGGATCTGAATCTATCAATGCACCAGATTCTTCAATAAATCGCCGGCCATAATTCACTCCCCAGTCCAACCAGTATAAATTGATATCTGAAAAGGGATCAAAATATTGTGAGCTACCCGTGTAGTAATTCTGCTTTCCGATGAAGTCAAAGTAATCGTCACCGTTGAATACCCCATCTCCGCCATCATGGACATATATAGGCTGCTCTTCACCTTTATTGATCAGTGTGATGGTTTCACTTTCAATGGTACCTTGAGGAAAGTCAGTTGTCTCCTTTAAGGATGCATAACTTATTCGGTAGATTCCATCTTCCAGCACCTGTAGCTTGATCTTTCCCTGACCATAGCCATCCTGAGTTGACTGAATCCTGTCAGGACTGGACATGGTGGGATCATTTAGGTAGAGGCCGTCCAATTTGGGAGTGCTTAAACTCTTAATGTCCGTACTTATATTTACAGTAATAGCCTCAGGTAATAATAATTGACCCAGTTCTTGGTCAAACCGCGCTCCCATGATACTGACTGCCCATAGCTGCTGATTACCAGTACTTTGGATTAATTTGGTATAATACCCACTTAAAGAAGACTCCATCGGGAGGGGTTTTACGAGATATTCTAGTCCTTTGGCTGACTCTTCGACCGTGGTCAACTTCGGTAAGAAGTTTGACTGTCTCATCGGAGTAAAGGAGACATTTACGGTAGGCGGTGCAGATAGAGTGTACACCATCTTTGATAAGACCGGTATGGTGTAGCCAAACTCATCTATGGTTGTATTCCAACCAGGATATTCAATTCCATTTTCGGTGTATTTAATCTGGTTTTGTTGCGGAATAGCTATCTGCCATTCAAATTGGCCAGGGTTAACTAGAGTTAGCTGTGAAGTGTTTTCCTTGGAGAAGGCATTTAGGATTAAGGAGCATAAGATCAAACTCCCCAGGAGGATTTTCTTCATTAGAAAATGAGGTTGTTTAATATTTTACGCAGATGTATCTCATCAAGACCGCGTTTCATAATCCCATTGTATACGTGTGAAACTGATCCGGTTTCTTCTGAAACAACCAAAATATGAGCATCCGTTTCCTCGGAAAGGCCAAGAGCTGCTAAATGTCTGGTGCCTAGTTTCATCCTGGCACCATGCGCCTCCTCTGAAAGAGGGAGAATGCATTTTGCAGCATCAATAATTTCATGACTAATAATTACTGCACCGTCATGCAATGGAGATGTAGGGTTAAATATTGATACCAGGAGTTCAGCAGAAACACGTGCACTAATATTTGTTGACTTTTCTTTGATGTGCTTTAGACCAACCTCTCCCTCCATAACAATAAGCATACCCCATTTTCGTTCCTGACAAGTAATTACTGCTTCAATGATCTCGCCAACCATCTCTAGATTCTTAACTCGAAATACATACCTGACGAACGGATTCTGTCCAAGATAGATTAAGATTCTTCTTAGTTCCGGTTGAAACAGGATGACAACTGCAATGACCCAAACTGTGGACAAATTTGATAGAAGCCATGACATTCCATGTAGTTCAGCCCAGCGAACAAATACTGAGAGGAGAATAAGAATCAGAATTCCAGACAGCAATTGAGCGGCCCGTGTTCCTTTGAATATTTTATATAATGAGTATAAAACAAAGGCCACAGCGAGCACATCAACAACGTCATAAACCCTGACCGAGAGAAAGGCGATGCTAAATAGTTCATAGCGCCAGAAGTAGATAGCCACTGACGTGACGAGTAGTCCGATTATAAAATAGAGTATATTCTTTTTATCTGGCATCGAATCAATTTAAACCAAATGCTTTTGAATGGCAGTGAAGATATTCAATGCTTGCTTGGTCTCTGCAACATCATGAACGCGAAATATTTGGACGTTTTTCTGGTGGGCTGCTATGACAGAAGCAATTGAACCACCCATACGTTGATTTACATCAGACCCATCTAATAATCCTATAAATGATTTACGGCTAGTTCCCAACAGCAATGGACAACCTAATTCATGAAATTTATCAATATTTGCAATAATCTGTAGGTTATGTTCTAAATACTTCCCGAATCCTATGCCAGGATCTAAGACTATGTTTGACGTTTTAATCCCCGCTTTTTCAGCGAGTTCAATTCTATCCGTGAAGAACTTCTTAATATCACCAAGAACAGACTCATAGTTGGGAGCATTCTGCATGATATCTGGTGTTCCCAACATATGCATCATGATATATATGGCACCCGTATCAGCGACAACCTGCATCATGGACTTATCATATTGACCGGCAGAGACATCATTAACGATGTGGGCACCATGCTTTATGGCAGCTAATGCAACCTCAGATTTTTGAGTATCAATAGAGATTAATGACACTTTTTCAGCGCTTAAAGCCTTGATGACTGGAATCACCCGGGCCAACTCTTTTTTCACTCCAACTGACGCAGAACCAGGTCTTGTAGACTCACCACCAATATCAATAATATCGGCTCCATCCCGCAGCATTACTCGAGCATGAGTTAGAGCATTTTCTAGATTGGTATACTTGCCGCCATCACTGAAGGAATCAGGAGTGACGTTAAGTATACCCATGACTAGCGGTGCTCGAAAATGGGTATCCCTACTATCGATCGACCAATTTATACCTTCTCCTACTGACGGTATCATTTTACTCGCCTATGGAGAAGAGTGTGGTCGATATGACTATTCTTTTGCTTGTTCCGGATTGGCATCCTTTTCAGGAGCATCAGTCGCAGGTTTCACTTTGTCAGATTTTGAAGCTATATCTTCAGGTTTCCTTCTTGGACGACGAGGTCGACTCGGTTTTGGCTTCGCTTGATCCGGACCGATATCTTTGGCTGGAGCTACTATAACTTCAGGTACATCAGCACTCTTAACACCGGTATTTGAAGACTCTCTTCTGGGAGGTCTAGGTCGAGACGGATGATTCTGCCTTGTTCCCTGTGACTTATTCTCTGTCCTTCTGGGATTCTCTTGAGCAAGTCCTAGAATCCTATCCAGCTGTTTACCGTCAATTGTCTCTTTCTCAAGCAGCACATCTGTGACTTTTAATAGCAGATCTTGATGTTCAGTGATAATTGATTTGGCTGACTTATATGCCGTATCAATAACTTTGCGAACTTCAGCATCAATTTTCTTAGCCATATCCTCGCTAAAATCCCGGTGCATTCGTCGATCACGTCCAATAAAGATCTCTTCTTTCTTCTGACCATAGGTCATTGGACCCATTTTCTCGCTCATACCCCATTCTGTAACCATTTTTCGCGCTAATATGGTGGCACGCTCAATATCATTACCAGCACCGGTAGTCATTTGATTTAAAACGATTTGCTCTGCTACCCGGCCACCCATGAGGATTGCCAACATGCCTTCCATATGCTCACGAGAATAGTTATAGCGGTCACCGACAGGTAATTGCGCAGTCAAACCAAGAGCTCGTCCACGAGGGATGATAGTCACTCTATGAACAGGATCAGCACCCTTTGTATAGCGTGCGACCAAGGCGTGCCCTGATTCATGGACAGCGGTTGTCTTTTTTTCTTCGTCATTGATAACCATGCTGCGACGCTCGGTACCCATCATCACCTTATCCTTGGCATTCTCAATATCAATCATGGCAACACGTTGCTTCCTATGCTTTGCAGCAATAAGAGCGGCTTCATTGATGAGATTTGCTAAATCGGCTCCGGACATCCCTGGAGTACCTTTTGCGATAATATCCAAACGAACATTCTTTGCTAAAGGAATATTTTTTGAGTGAACTCGTAAGATAGCTTCACGACCTCTCACATCAGGGATATCAACCATGATCTGCCTGTCAAAACGGCCAGGTCTCAATAGGGCTGAATCAAGTACATCAGGTCGATTTGTAGCTGCCAGGAGGATGATATTATCAGTTGTCTCAAATCCATCCATCTCAACTAACAGAGCATTCAGGGTTTGTTCACGTTCATCATGACCACCACCCAATCCAGCACCACGCTGACGCCCAACGGCATCCAACTCATCGATGAATATGATACATGGAGAGTTTTTCTTGCTCTTTTAAAATAGGTCACGAACTCGACTGGCGCCAACAACTTCTATATTGTAATATAAATCTTCTGAACTCAATTTATTAATCTGTATATATTGAAAATTTAATATATTTAATATGCCCGTAAAAA
>CAZOBQ010000051.1:0-15393 GCA_964578155.1 uncultured Lentisphaeria bacterium | reverse complement strand
GGACAAACGAGAATGCCAATGGACTTATCCGACAGTTTTTACCCAAGCGTAAGAGCATGGCCAAAATATCTCAAAGAGCGTGTAATATGATCGCCGATCTAATCAACAATAGACCGAGGAAAAGACATGGATTTATATCACCAACTAGACTATTCTGGAACGACCAAAGTGTCGCACTTCAGTTTTGAATTCAGGTGTACTGCCTCCAGAAACTGTTGATACATACTTATACTCACCTGATGAATCATAATACGCTCTAGATGAAATGCCCATATCAACATCGCGTGTTTTCCAAATCATAGGTCTACCATCTGAGGTTGCACTCCCGGATGCCACTCCAATTGTACAGCCCTCCTCATATTCAGGATCCAATAGATCTTGTGCAATTAATGGCTCATATCCAGCAGCCAAAGTCACTAAAATCAGTACTACCATAAATAAATGAGTATTTTGTTTCATCTCCCCTCCAAGAAAAGTTTTAAGCTCTTTACTACGGATTAAGATAGAGCAAAAGTAACATCTGTCACCTTTACAAAATCTATACAACATGAGATAGTGGATATATAGCCTGGGCGGGTGCTTCGAGGATAGATTATTGTCTTCTATAATGGTTCCACGTTGCTCAATCTAACCATCTAGCTTAGATTGAGGGCTATGACTCACAATCTAGCCATAAGCCAAATATTGATTGAGAAGTTAATTCAGTTAGGCTCTGATCATTTTGTCGTCTCACCCGGTTCCCGTTCCACACCACTAACGGTAGCCATAGCCCGAAATCCAAGTGCTCAAACTATAGTCCATTTTGATGAGCGAGGTGCTGCCTTTTTTGCATTAGGTTTCGCCAAAGCAACAGAAAAACCGGCTGTTTTGATTTGCACCTCAGGAACTGCTGTGGCCAATTATTTTCCCGCCGTGGTAGAAGCCTCAATGGATAATATCCCCTTGATCATCCTTAGTGCTGATCGACCTCCTGAGCTAATCGATGTTGGTGCTAACCAGGCTATTTTTCAAGATAATATTTATGGGAAATACCCACGTTTGTTTAAAAACCTTGATCCTCCAAATACAGAAACATCCCCAGAACAAGTCTTAGCCGATATTGAAGATGCTTATGCTGCTGCCACAGGTTCCAGACCGGGACCTGTGCACGTGAATTGTCAGTTTAGGGAGCCGTTGTTGCCTGAATCGAATCATAACATAAAATTTAGTGAATCGACTGAAATCAGAGATCCTTCGCTACCACTCAGGAAGACACTATCGAAAAATTCACCAGAACAACTATCGCAAATTGCTAAAAACGTTCTATCCTCCCAACAAGGATTGATTGTTGTGGGGCGATCTGTTGATTCACAGCATAATGATGCAATTCTTAAATTAGCTGAGAAATTGAGTTGGCCGGTACTACCAGATATTCAATCAAAACTAAGGTTTAAAAACCACAAACATATTATCAACCATTTTGATCTCGTCTTACTCAAGGAGGATCTCTTATCAAGGAAACCAGATATGGTGATCCATCTGGGAGGAGCTTTTACCTCAAAACGACTGCTTAACTATCTCAATAATCCTGACATTTATTACGTTTCAGTCAAAGAAACTCCTGAGCGGATCGATCCTAATCATCAGGTTGATGTTGTAGTACAATTGAATGTCAGTGAATTTTGCAGTTCCTTATACCTAGGGCTTCGAGAGCACTTCGACAGGCTCAGTATGACACCTCAGCCTCCGGAATCTGAATGGCTCTCCAAGTGGAAAGGTGCTGATAAATCAGTTTCTGATACTATTGAAAGTCTGTTAGATGAGAAAGTAGAGCTAAATGAGCCAGGAATCAGTTATCATCTCTCAAATATGATCCCAAAAGCCCATTCACTAATGCTAGCCAACAGTATGCCCATCCGTGAGATGGAAATGTTTGCTCAATCCAATGAATTTGACGGACGTATCATTGCCAACCGAGGTTCCAGCGGTATTGATGGTCTGATTGCTACAGCAGTTGGCCATGTTACAGGTAGCAATATGCCCCTTACTTTATTGGTGGGCGATCTGGCAGCTCTTCATGACCTTAACTCATTAGCGTTGATAAAAACAAGCCCTCAACCCATCATTATGATCTTGATCAATAATAATGGCGGTGGGATTTTCAACTTTCTACCAGTTCAGTCTGAAACGGATGTTTTTGAATCGTTCTTTGGAACGCCACATGGCTGGACATTCGAAAAAGCAGCAGCCATGTTTGATCTTGACTATGTCACTCCAAAAGATTTGAACGATCTTCAGCAGTACTACTCAAAGGCTACAGAACAATCAAAATCTACAATTATTGAGATCCGTACGGATCGCTACGAGAACTATAATTTCCATAAAATGATATTCAAAGCAATCCGTGAAGCCTAAACACACCAAGCTTATCTGGAATCTAAATTTTCTAGGAACCACGACTGGATTCCCACTGCTCTGGCTACACGGTTTCATGGGTTCATCAAATGATTGGTCTTCGCTGGTAAATATGCATTTCCCTGAGTACTGCAATATCCTGGTTGATCTCCCTGGACATGGCAAATCACAGATTCTTGAACAATCGGATTATGCTATTTTATTAGATGATCTGGTAGATCAGCTTTCAACAGCCGGAATTAGTCAATTTGTACCCATAGGCTATTCAATGGGAGGCCGAATCGCTTTGCATATACAGCAGGCTTACCCAGATCATGTCCCCGCATTAGTAGGGTTATCTACAGCCCCCGGAATAAAAGACAACAATGAACGGTTAAGTCGTCTGGCATCTGACACAAGCTTAATGAATGAACTTGAGGCATGTGGATTTGAGTCATTTTTAAACGAATGGTACGATTTACCCTTATTCTGCTCCATTCACAATAATAAGCCTCTCATAGATTCACTGATTGCATCACGATCCAAGAATGACCCCAAACAATTAAGGAAATCATTAGAACTGCTAGGGAATGGCGCGATGCCTTCCTTATGGGAAGATCTAACAGAAATGAACCTGCCTATCCTATTAGTGACTGGTACTGAGGACAAGAAATACGAAAACATTAACCTAGAAATGTCCAACCTAATGCCCCTTGCAGAACATCAGAGTATCCAAGGGGCTGATCATACTTTTCATTTGGAAAAACCTTTGGACACAGCCCATCTCATACGACATTTTCTACGACAAGTAATAGAAGGAGTTTAGAGTGACATCAATAAATTGGAAATCAGTCGGTGAATTCACCGATATTCGCTATCATAAATATAATGGAATTGCAAAAATTACCATTAATCGACCTGAAAAGCGTAATGCCTTTAGACCTTTAACTGTAATGGAGATGTCCAAAGCTTTTGAAGATGCAAGAGAAGACCCGGAAGTTGGGGTTGTCATCCTCACGGGTGAAGGCGAAAAAGCTTTTTGTTCTGGAGGCGATCAATCGATACGGGGTGATGCTGGCTATAAGGATGGTGAGGGCGTTCATCGTTTAAACGTCCTTGATCTACAGCGTCAGATCAGGACACTCCCAAAACCTGTTATTGCCATGGTTGCAGGATACTCTATCGGTGGAGGCCATGTCCTTCATCTGGTTTGTGATCTCACCATAGCAGCAGACAATGCCATATTTGGGCAAACGGGTCCTAAAGTTGGATCCTTTGACGGTGGATATGGTTCCAGCTATATGGCCAGCATTGTGGGCCAGAAAAAAGCCAGAGAAATTTGGTTCTTATGCAAACAATATACTGCGCAAGAAGCCCTGGATATGGGTTTAGTGAATACGGTAGTTCCCCTAGCTGAACTTGAAAACGAAACAGTTTCATGGGCTGAGAAGATTCTTGAACATTCCCCTCTTTCTATTCGACTATTGAAATCAGCTTTCAATGCAGATGTAGACGGACAGACAGGAATACAGGAACTCGCTGGGAATGCCACTTTGTTGTATTACATGTCAGAAGAAGCTCAAGAAGGTCGAAACGCCTACAACGAAAAGCGTAAACCAGATTTTAAGAAATATCCCTGGCGACCTTAGGGTTAAAAGTCTAAAGGTCTGAAAGTCCAAAGTTGACAATGCAATTCACAGGATTTAATCTCTGGATCCAGGCAGCACGCCCATGGACACTGGGTGTAGTACTTTCGCCTATCCTTATGGGGACAGCAATCGCTCACACTGAAGGTGGCATACATTGGCTGGCTGCAATTGCTGCTTTATTGGGTGGCATCTTGATTCAGGTTGGGACCAACCTGGCCAACGATTATTTCGATTTTAAAAAGGGCGCTGATACAAGCTCTCGGGTTGGCCCGCAACGCGTGACTCAGGCTGGCCTTATCCCTCCTGAAACGGTTCGTAACGGATTCCTATTATGTTTTACACTGGCATTTCTGATTGGGATCTATCTGGTCTATCTAGGTGGCTGGCCCATCGTTATAATTGGTTTGGTGTCGCTATTATTGGGCTTGATCTATACTGGAGGACCTTTCCCTCTGGCCTATCATGGATTGGCTGAGCTGCCAGCATTTCTTTTCTTTGGACCCATCGCCAGTGCCACAACAACATACGTTCAAATAGGATCGTGGAGTCCTTCCTCCATAGTAGCTGGTTCTGCAGCAGGGTTTTTCTCATTAGCATTATTATCGATCAATAATTTACGCGACTTTGAAGAAGACAGGAAGGTTGGCAAGCTTACATTAGTAGCACTTTTTGGAAGAGAATTTGGTGTTTATGAATATAGTCTCTCGGTTCTGGTAGCGACCCTAACACCCCTGGTCTTTCTGATATTAGCACCCGTGCACTCCTTGACAGCAATCACCTCTTCAACAGCCTTCATGGCATTGCATGCTATCCGTATCACTAAACATTTTCAGAAACCAGGAGAGCTATTACCTGTATTAAAGATGACAGCAAAATTGCAGGCAATCTTTACCGTTACCTTCATCGTGTCATGGGTAATCTAGAGGCTTAGGATATGGAGTTTTTTAAATCCGGCGTACATCACGATGTCAAACTGAATATAGCTTCTGCACATTTATATCGTTTTTCCCTCCCACTCATAAAATCTATACAACTTGGCCCGGCGGAAATCAATCGACGTGAGGGTCTTATTCTAGTTCTTACCGATATTTCGGGAAAAACCGGATTTGGTGAGATAAGTCCCTTGCCTGGGTTTAGCAAAGACACATTAGAAGAGGCAACATACAAGACGGTCAGCTTGTTAGATAATATGGTTCAATCAAGCGATTTTGTATCGCAGCAGCTTGCGTGGGATATCGACCTAGATAAGCTGGACGCCCCCTCCATCGTAAATTTTGGTGTTAGAACAGCGTTACATTCACTGATTGCCCAGATCAAGGGAGTCACGTTGGGGACGCTTCTGATTGGTGAGTCCAGCAATCATATCTCCATTAATGGGCTGATCAATAGTGATTTTTCAAATTGGGTTCAAGATGCTCAAAGATTGGTAGCATCAGGTTACTCAACAATAAAGATCAAAGTTGGAAGGCTAAACCCTGAATTAGAAGCGCTCGGGGTTCAGAGTATCCGGCAAGTAATTGGTCCTGACATTAAATTACGCCTGGATGCCAATCGATCCTGGGATTTAGAAACAGCCATTAAATTTGGCAAAAACCTCGACCACATAGGTATTGAATACATTGAAGAGCCTTTGAATAAGCCGGAAGATCTTCCTCTCTTTTATCATGCCTGTGGGATGCACTTTGCTCTAGATGAAACCCTGCATCACATCATGGATCCGACTATCTCCTTTAATAGCTATACTGGATTAGCAGCATTAGTACTAAAGCCAACCCTTATAGCGTGTATGTCAAGGCTATTGAGTTTGATAGACCAGGCCAAGAATCAGAATATTTTAGCGGTGCTTTCGTCAAGCTATGAAAGTGATATCGGTTTAACCCTGCTCGCTCAACTGGCCGGTTCAATTTCAGGAGAGGAAATTGCCGTTGGATTAGATACAGCCTCTATTTTTCAAAATCGGATCATAAAAACGCCTGTGCCCATTGAGAATGGACGGATGCAGGTAGATAGTCTCAGCTTAGATGATATAGATCTGAGTCACTGTGAGTTACTCTATGAGAAATGATACCATGGAAGTGCATCCTCTCGTTCAAGCAGCAGGTGAATTTCCCAACAATCCTGCGCTGATCTATAATGAGGGTTCCCTAAACTATTCTGAGCTGCTAGATAAAGCAGAATCTCTTACTGATGCTTTCCTCGCTAGTGGAGTCAAGCCCGGGGATATCATCTGCCTAGATGATCTTTCACCAGTTGAGATGATAATTAGTATATGGGCATGCTCATTAAATTCTATTAGAGTTTTCCCTCTCAATACCAGACACCCCATATCTTCACTTAAGAGCATTTTTCAAAAGATTCACCCACGTTTGGTTATTTCGAATCGCGATCTTATACCAGGATTGTCAGTAGCTTATGCTGAGCTCGATTCTGCAGTTAGAAATAAGCTTGCCAAACAGACTGCTTTTCACGGAGATGATCCTGCCACATTATTAATGACCTCTGGATCATCAGCGTCTTCGAAAATTGTTCAGCACAGCCATAAAAACCATATTTCCAGTGCTCTTGGCTCAAATTTGAATATTCCCCTTAGCCAAAAAGACAGGTGGCTACTTACTCTCCCTCTATATCATGTTGGGAGCTTATCAATTCTATATAGAACTACGCTTGCCGGTGCTGCTGTTGTAATTCCTAATTCTCATGATTCTATTCTCAAAAGTATCTCAGATTTGCAGATCAGCCATGTATCACTGGTAGCAACCCAATTTCAACGCATTCTAGAAGATTCGACGGCTATTCACCCGTTAAGAAAGATGAAAGCAATTCTACTTGGTGGTAGTGCTATCCCTAAAGATCTGATCCAAACCGCTCTAGCTCATGAGTTACCCGTATACGTCAGTTACGGATCCACTGAAATGGCCTCACAGGTCTGTACCACCACTAGTAGTCATCGAGCCGAAGCTCTGACAAGTTCTGGTACACTCCTTGCCAACCGCGACCTTGTCATTTCACACGAGGGGGAAATCCTGGTGAAAGGAGACACCTTGGCTCAGGGGTATTTGGATGGAAATGATCTGATAAATTTAAGAGATAAAGAAGGATGGTTTCACACCGGAGATGTAGGATATGTTGATCCCCAAGGTGCACTTACTGTTACGGGTCGCATGGACAATCAATTCGTCTCAGGGGGTGAAAATATTCAGCCAGAGCATATTGAAAACATTTTGAATAAAATCCCTGATATTGCTCAAGCAATTGTCCTACCTCAATCTGATGATGAGTTTGGTAAACGACCTGTTGCATTCCTTCAGCTTATAAACACCAATATCTCATTAGAAGAACTCGAAAAGAATCTAAGAAAATCTCTGCCTGGATATATGATTCCAATTGCGTTTTATCGTCTACCTGAGCATTTGACAACTGATTTGATAAAAATCTCACGACATGAAATATCAAAATATGTTCTTGATCCAAACAATCATTTGCACCCTCTAGAATAACTTCTTATTTAGCCAGTATGGAAAAAACTGATTCAAAGGCAAAACACTCCCGTCTTGATTCCTTTATAGCAAATCCACGTAAAGCAATTTGGACGCTTGGATTACCTGTGATGATGGGAATGTTAGTTCAAACCCTATACAGCATAGTAGATATGCTCTTTGTAGCAAGAATCTCTGTTGATGCTATTGCAGCTTTGGGTTTCAACTTGCCTCTTTTTTGGTTAGCAATGGGTATCAGTTTTGGTCTTGGAACAGGTGTGACTGCGGTCATCGCCCGTTTCATTGGAGCCAAGGATCATGAGTCTGCAGCTAATGTGGCCGAACACGGTTTACTTCTTGGTCTTGTTATTGGGGCTATATTCAGTACCATCGGTCTTATTTTTGGCGATGCCATTCTATTGATGCTGGGAACTCCCGAGCACCTGCTAGCCGATGCTCTGGCATATTTTCACGTCATTGCTGGTGGATTTATTTTTATGATCACCGGTATTTTCCTACGATCCATTTTTAGTGGTGAGGGCGACACAAAGACCCCGGTTAAAATTCAAATCACCGCTACTGTAGTAAACATAATCCTTGATCCCATTTTAATTTTTGGATTTGATATGGGTGTCCGAGGAGCTGCCTGGGCAACCGTGTTGAGTATGTTGATTTCGGTGACCCTGTATTCCAGAGTTATCCTCATTAAAAAAACCAGTATGCTCCAGTTAAATTTTTCCGCATTCAAAGCGAAACTGGGATTTGTAATGGATATTTTTCGAATTGGAATTCCCTCTTCAGTTTCCATGATCATTATGTCAATGGGTGCTGCCTTATTCAATTGGATTCTAGTTCATTATTCATCAGATGTAGTTGCCGGATTCCAGATTGCCGGTCGTTTAGACCAAATATTTTTCCTACCGATCATGGCTATCGCCGGTTCACTTGTGACCCTGGTCGGAATGTTCTATGGTGCTCAGAGGTTTGACCTGATCACTCAAGTCATTAAGGATGGTTTACGATATGGCATCACCATTGGGCTAGGAACAGGTCTCCTTTTTTACCTAATCGCACCTTATGCTTTTAAGATCTTTACTGATGATCCTGTTGTTAATGAAGTGGCCATCAGTATTATCAGAACATTTGCTCCGTTCTATTGGTTGATTGCCATCGGGATGATATCAGGTCGTTCTCTTCAGGGACTTGGGACAGGTATCCCTTCCATGGTTGTTACTGCCATTCGTGTAGCCGTAGTCAGTGGACCACTTGCCTACTATTTCGCTGTAATTCTTGAAAAGCCCTATCAATGGGTATGGTATGCATCTGTGATTGCTATTTTTGTCGCAGCTGGGACATCACTTACCTGGCTTAGATATCGGATTCGAAAGGTTAGAATCCAAGTTCAGGCGGAGACAGCTCAGTAATTAAGTCCCTTCCGGGGAGGGGTTGGGGGTGGGTTCTCCTCCAAACATCTCATCTTTATATCGCTCAATCCAAGATTGTCATGAATCAGGTTTATTCTCCTGTATTAAGACTCAACTGATCATCGTCACCAGAAAGCTCAGTCTTTTTCTGGAGTTCTAAAATCTTGTTTACAGGTCTCTCAAGTCCACGACTACGGGTGGATATCAGTTCCTGAAATTGGCGTACTGCGATATCCAGATTTTTCTCGGTCTTCTTCATTACCTCAGAAAACTTATCCCATTGTTGCTGGAATTTCACGACTTCATTCATGATATCTGAAGCACGTTCTTCCATCATAAAATTAGCCGTTGCCTGGTTTAGTAATGAGAGTACGGCATACAGGGTGATGGGCGAACAAAGCATGATCTTCTTACTCAGGGCTTCACCAATAAAATCAGGGTCCTCCTGATTAATAAATCCATAGATTGATTCATTTGGAATGAACATCATGGCGTAGTCAACAGTACCTTTGGCAGTATCAATGTATCCACGTCTGCTAATCTCTGTTAAATGTTTTCTCACATCCTGAAGGAAGGCTTTTTTCTCAATTTCCTGAACCTGTTCATCGTTGCTGGAAAGATAATTTTCATAATGTGCTAGAGGGAACTTCACATCCATGTTGATCTCTCGACTCTTGGGCAACTTAAAGGTGTAATCCGGTCGTTGGCCTTCATCCATGGTAGTCTGCTTAGTATAATTGATATTTTCCTGCAACCCTATATACTGGAGAATATCCTCTACTAGGCGCTCGCCCCATTGTCCCCTCTTTTGTGAACTTGCCAGCAAAGTTTGGAGTGTTTCAGTAGTGCTCCTTAGACGTTGGGTTTCATCCTTGGATGATTCGAGCTCAGTTTTTAGTTCGGTTGATTTCTGAACAATATCCTTGAGCCGTCCATCCATGGTCTCCAGAGATTTCTGGATCAATTGTTCTTTTTCACCCAGTTGATCTTTATTCTGCTTACTCTGGCCCTTGAATTTCTCATCAGCCAGCTGGAGGAACTCCTTCTGACTATCTCTGAGAACATCCTGAGAGATACTTTTAAAACTTTCCTTTAACTGCTCCTTCATTTCCAAAAGTCGTTTTTTCTCTTCTTCCAGACGATCTTTGGACTCATCAAGACGAGCATTGATAGTTGCATTACTTTCCCGCAATTCTTGGGATTCCGTACGTGAGAGGGTTAACTCAGATTCAGCTTTTTCAAGCTGAGATTCGAGGTTTTGCTTCTCAACTTCCAATCGGGTAATAGTTTCACGATTTTGGGGGTCTATTATCTGACCCGTTTTCCTGGCAATGAGGAAACCAACAATCCCAGTAACCAGTGCAATTAATAAGGTAAGTGCGATATCCATATTAGCCTGCTTAATTACTCTCGTCAGCCGCTGATTTGTGCGGGGTTGGTATCAAATGATTTATCGGTGATATTTGCATGATTTATTTCCAAGGAAGTTAGGGTTATCCGCGGCAACTCATTTCTGTGTTAAAGTTTTCTGGCAAGGTCTTGCTCAGCAACAAACTTGACTTGGATCTTATCCAACTTATCGATCTCATCATACCCAACTACAATGGAATACTCATAGACCTGCTGAACCTCCTGGGCAAAGATACGCAAAGCATCAACTCCTGGAACAGCCATCAATAGCTGGATGAACTGCCCTTTGTTATAAAAGTATTCACCTGGCGGATCGATGGGTCTAGGAAAGGAGTGATAAAATGTCCGATGTTGTTTGAATGATTCAGGCCCCATGGTAATGATCGGCACAATTCGCCAATCTCCCTCAGCAATTTTCCTGGTAAACTCAGCATCGATATAACCCAGATCCATGAAGGCATGTCCTTCAAATGATTCAGCCTTTTCTACTGACCCAGATCGTGTTTTGCTAAAGTGCTCAATTTCGTCCAAAATGCGTGGATTAATACGATAACTCACCTTAAATTCAACTAAAACACTGTCTGGTTCATGCTGGAGTCTTAGGGTGTAGATGTCATGTATCTGAGCCAAATATGGGTCGTATGCTATATCATACCATAACTTCTCTAGTTGGGTGCCTAGTTTCATCATGGACTGCTGTTCGTACTTACGCTGTAAGTCTTCCGTCTCATTCTGCTGTTTGGCATCAAAGAGTTTGGTCATTTGATCATTGAATGGCACGCCAGGCATGGGTGTAATACTACCGGTTACCAATGGCGCTACAAGTGTGCTGCTCTCTGTATTCTCGCTCATACGTAATTGAATAAGGACCCATTCCCCCAGCCCATCTTTCCAGGCTAACAGCTCTGTATAAGGCAGGGTTTTTTCAAATCGGGCCAGAATTCTTGTATTTTTCAAGGAGAGCAAATCCATTCTAATCGTGATCTCACCTTCGACATAGGAATAGCCACCCAAAATGAGATACGTCTCATAATCTGGGTCGACTCGTTTCTTAAAAACTGACTTCCAGATCATATCCTGTAACCGATGGGGTCTATCCATCAATTCTGCATTAAAATCAGGGATTTTATAGGCATTTAACTCTTCTGAGGTGTTCAGCGAAGTATTTAGAAATCCTGGGAATCCTTGGCTCAACCATGATTGGCTATAATCTGGTCCATGATCTTCAAATGGTTCCACGAAGATCAGGATACTCTCTTTTGAGAATGGTAAGGCTTCCTGGGAAAAGACATTCCCCATGAAAACTCCAAGAATGGCAACAAGAATCAGTTTTTTATTCATAGTAACCCCAGTTTTTACAGATTTTCTGCCCCAAAAATAACCATTAAACCGCTGATATAGAACGAAAACCTTGCAGCGGTTTTATGATCTCCGAGCTATCTTTGCCCAGGTATCACGTAAGGATGTAATCCTATTAAACACAGGTTCCTCAGACTGAGAATCCTGATCAACACTAAAATAACCAACTCGCTCAAACTGGAAACGTTCTCCAACTTTGGCATTCTTCAATGAAGGTTCAAGTTTGGCGTGCTCCAGAACTTCCAGTGAGTCAGGATTAATATTTGATCTAAAGTCTTCTCCCTCTTCAACCTTATCAGGATGTTCTACTGAGAAGAGTCTATCATAGAGACGTACTTCCGCATCCAGAGCATGCTCTGCCGAGACCCAGTGAATGACGCCCTTCACCTTACGGTCTGTAGGCTGCTTACCCAAAGTATCAGCGTCATAGCTACAACGCAATTCCACAATCTCCCCAGCATCGTTTTTTACCACCGTTTCACATTTGATGATATAGCCCCAACGTAAGCGAACTTCCTTACCTGGAGCCAAACGGAAATATTTCTTGACCGGTTCTTCCATGAAGTCATTTTCATCAATATACAATTCACGGCTAAAGGGTACCTTCCGACTTCCGGCACTCTCATCCTCTGGATTATTGATAGCACTCAACTCTTCAACTTTACCTTCAGGGTAATTCTCAATGACAACCTTTATCGGTCTGAGAACGCCCATAACTCTTGGTGCAATAGCGTTCAAATGCTCTCGAACATGATTCTCAAGGATAGTGACATCCACTACACTATTATTTTTAGCAACACCGATATACTCACAAAATTTGCGGATAGATTCCGCAGTATACCCACGACGACGTAAACCAGAGATTGTGGGCATTCGTGGATCATCCCAACCGTTAACAAAGTTTTCATTGACTAGGGTTAGAAATTTTCGTTTACTCATGACCGTATAGGTCAGATTCAAACGGGCAAATTCTATTTGCTGAGGATGGTGAATATCCAATTTGTCACAAAACCAGTCGTACAATGGACGATGATTTTCAAACTCCAGAGTACAGATGGACTGGGTAATATTTTCGATGGAATCAGACTGTCCATGAGTGAAATCATACATGGGGTAAATGCACCAGTCATTTCCAGTACGATGGTGTTTCGCATGAAGAATGCGGTACATAACTGGATCCCGCATATGGAAATTAGGATGTGCCATATCAATCTTGGCCTTTAATACACGAGCACCATCAGGAAATTCCCCTTTGCGCATACGGTCAAAAAGATCCAGATTCTCTTCAACACTACGATCACGGTAAGGACTATTTTTTCCTGGTTCGGTCAGGGTTCCCCGATACTCACGAGCTTTTTCAGAGGGCAGATCACAAATATAAGCGTGTCCTTGTTTGATGAGCTTGACTGCCCAGTCATAGAGCTGTCCGAAATAATCAGAAGCGTAATATTCTCTGTCTTCCCAATCAAAGCCCAACCATTTGATATCATCCTTTATGGAATGGACGTACTCTTCTTCTTCCTTACTGGGATTTGTATCATCAAAACGTAGATTACACAATCCACCATATTTCTCGGCTAAGCTAAAATTGAGTGCAATAGATTTGGCGTGGCCAATATGAAGATAGCCATTGGGCTCAGGGGGAAAGCGGGTGTGAACACGTTGACCAAAACGACCGGTTTTCAGATGGTCATTAATAATCTCTTCAACAAAATTCAGTGATTTTTCGTTCTGGTGTTCCACTATTCTTTCCTTGTACTACTGCCTTTAGGTAAGGGCTTGGTTATAAAATTTTAACTAGCAAACAGTTTACGCTAGTATTAACCATTTTTCTATGGTGAAATTAGTTAATTGTGAAGGTTTATTGGTATATGCTACAATTACATCATCCCGAGCGGAGTCGAGGGACATGATTTATCTATTGCCATTATACTTTATCCCTCGACTCCGCTCGGGATGACGAATGATGTGAACATACAACAGGATAAGGTGCACCGCTATTTAGGCTTCGAGAACACTTCGAGAGCCTCAGTGACCACCTCAATCTCCAGTTATGGAATCTATTTTATTGTTCAGCTAGTTTCAGTGCCCGGTCAATACGATCGAGACAACTTTCCTTACCTAAAATGGCCATAATATCAAATAATCCGAATCCAACACCCTTACCTGTAAGTGAAACTCTCAAGGCGTGGACAATCATTCCCATTCCAGTTTCTTCCTGCTCAACAAAAGCCCGAACGAGACCTTCGATAGCTTCAGAGGAGAAATCACCCGCATCGGCTAAAGGTTGGCGCAATTTTTTAAGAAGCTCACGTTGAGCATCTGCATTAACCAGCCTCTTCCTGAATACCTTCTCCTCAAATTGAAGAACATCATCGGCCTGAAAGAACTCCTGATAATCCAGAATATCACCGGCAAAGGATAAGCGCTCATTGGCTGCTACCAGAACCGATTTCACTCTATCTTTGGTCTCCTTAGAGGCAGGAGCAGTGACCAATCCGGCTTTTTCAAGGTAAGGCAGGACCATCTCCAGCTTATCATTCATATTCAAACGCCACATATAGCGCCCCTGGAATGCACTCAGCTTCTGTGGATCAAAACTAGCCGGTGCTTTGTTGATGCGCTCCAGGCTAAAATCACGAATCATTTCTTCCTGAGTAAAATCTTCAGTATGATCATCTAGAGACCAGCCCAGAAGTAGGAGATAATTGATTATGGCATCTGGAAGAAAACCGATCTCGCGATAGAAATCCACGATAACAGGGTTGAATGTCTCTGGTGAAGCAGCATAGTTGATTCGACTGGCTATACTTGCACCACGATCATAAAGCACTTTGAAATCACGATTCTTTAAATATTTGTCCAGTTTGCGTTTACTCAATTTATTTGAGCTACCTGGCTCCGCGACAAAGGGCAAGTGAGCATACTGAGGTAAATCAAGGCCAAGTCCCATTGCTATAAATATCTGACGAGGTGTGTTTGGGAGATGTTCAATTGCTCGGATCACATGGCTGATCTCAAAATCACCATCATCTACAACTGAGGTAAGATGATATAGACAAGAGCCATCTTTTCTCTGAATCACATGATCCTGCTCTCCTGCCCATTCAAAAGACATGTCTCCACGGACGATATCGTGGAATTGACACTGACCCTCACGAGGCATCTTGAGACGTACTACTGACTCACGGCCCTCTGCCGCAAAGCGAGCAACATCAGCTTCTGATTCTGCCATCCATTGACGGCTGTAGATAAATTGACGTTTCTCTTTTTCAGCGGCTTGACGTTCAGCTCCAAATTCTTCCGGTCTTGAGTAATCTTTATAGGCATGTCCATCTACCAATAATTTATTAACTGCCTTGTCATAAAGATCGGAACGTTGCGATTGAAAATAGGGTGTATGAGGGCCGCCAACCTCAGGGCCTTCATCCCAATCAATGCCCAGCCACTTAAAACCATCCATAATAGGTTGTAAGGCATCTTCAACATTGCGTGCCTGATCAGTATCATCAACTCTAAGAATGAATTTACCACCATGATGACGGGCAAAGAGCCAATTAAATAAGGCGGTGCGAACACCACCAATATGTAAATATCCAGTAGGACTGGGTGCAAAACGAACGCGAACTTGAGATTTATTTGACGGGGTCATATTGTGTTATTTCTAATTTTCTGGTTATGTCATGCTGAGCGGAGTCAAAG
>CAZOBQ010000050.1:0-15565 GCA_964578155.1 uncultured Lentisphaeria bacterium | reverse complement strand
CCAGATCGATCCTATAATCCTCACTGAAATTCCTCAGCTAAGTAAGGATGTGTTTAATCTGATAAAATTCTCACCCAGTGTGACCACATCCGATCCTATGTCTCCTCAATATTATGTTCGGGGTAGTGATCCCGGAGAAAATCTGGTGCAGATGGACGGGATGACCATTTATAACCCGCAACATTTTATGGGGTCCAGTGCTATCTTTAACCCCTATTCCATCAAGAATGTGGAAATGCTGGTGGGTGGATTTGATGCAGAATATGGGGGCCGAAATGCCTCCATTATGAACATCTCAACCCGCGAGGGGCATAAGTCAGAAGTTCATGGCGAATTTCGTCCATCCATCTCTGGTATCAGTGGAGCCATCGAGTTTCCTGCAGGTAAAAATGGTACCGCTATGTTGTCCGGTCGGACCTTTACGGATTTTATGCTGCGGGTTATGATGGGATCGCCAAATCTGGTGATGGATTACAATGCAGCTTATCAGGTGCTGCTCGGGAAAACACGCCTGAGGTTCTCAGGCTTTTTTGCTAGAGACTATATGGATTACAGTGTGGATAATTTGATGTTGTTCTTTCCTGAAGATCTATTCGACTCTTTTGAGGAGGGGTTTGTCACCAACACAAGCAATAGAGCTTTGGGAGTCAAAATTAATTCTGTACTTCTACCCAATCTCACCTTGGAGGGTCAGGTCTATCACTCTGCTTCCTCAGTGGATAATTTGACCTATTTTAATTACTCCATATCTGATACAGCCGGGAATTCGATAGCCGCCCTGGATTACATGACTCACATTGAAAATATGATCTCCGAAAATACAGGAAAAGCCAACTTGACCTGGTATACGTTTTGGAATCAGACGGTAAAACTTGGATTTGAGGTAAACCACATCAATTTTTCCAATGAGGTTGGCCGATTCGATGCAGATCCGAACCCCAATATTTCGGGGACCCAGTTTCAGGCTCTTTTTGTACAGGATAAAATCGAGCTAGGACCTTTGCAGGTGAAGCTTGGATTACGCAGCTCAAGATCCCTGGCTCAGGGTGACTGGCACATGGAACCGCGGGCATCAGCAAGCTTGATAATCAAAGATGGCCACTTGTTGAAAGCCGCTTATGGCAAGTATTTTCAATACCTCACAACCATGGATTCAAAGGGTGATGAATTTGTGCAGTTCCTGGACTATTATCAATCCTTGGAAGATCGGGAACCTTTAAACTCTGTCCATTACATATTAGGTCTATCAGGCCCATTATTTGGTGATGTTGAATATGAGGCCAGTGCCTATTATAAAGACTTTAAACAGCTGTATCGTGCGACCTATAGTAATACAATTACAGCTGGAGAACGCTCAGCACTTATTGAGGGAGGTTCTGGGGAGTCATATGGCTTTGAGATATTGCTAAAAGGGGAATTTGGCCGGCTTTCAGGGTGGCTGGGCTACAATTATTCCAAGGGCTTTCGGAATTATCCGTCAATTCTCGATGGCAAGACCAGTCTCTTTGATGCAGATCAACCTCACAATCTTAAATCTATTCTCTTGTTTAAATTGACACCTGATATCATCGCTAGTTCAACCCTTCAACTCACATCCGGCTTTCCTCGAACCTGGGAGACCGGAATGCGTTTACATAGCACTTATGATCCACTCACGAATAGCTTTGGGACATTTGCTACCTACATCACTCCAGAGCGAAATAATGTACGTTATCCAGCCAGGCTGACTTGGGATATTGGCTGGAAGAAAAAACTTAGATCAGGTTTTGGCTTTTATCTGGCAGAATATTTAGGTGGTGTTGATGCCTACATGACCATGACCATTAGGAACCTGTTGTTTTTACATCGCAATCCGGTCTACTATTTTTATTTCCCAGAATATGGGTATTACGGGTTTGATGCCGAGTTATTACCATCGATCTCATTTGGCTATAGTTTACAATTTTGAGAAGGAAGAAGATGCGAATTCAAGTTTTAATCACAACTCTATCTGCTCTTTTATGGATATCTGGCTGTGACTTGCCCCATCAACCAGGTCCAATGCCTTCTGAAATTGTTGAAACGGAATTTGAACCAGGTTTAAACATACTTGGTGTGCTACGGGCAGATGATCAGGCAGGGACTTCATTTATAAATGTTAATAGAGCATTGACCACCGAAGAGATCTATTCTGATTCCATCGAGAATTTTTCACCGGCGCTCAATTTTGTGAGAGTGCTTTCACAAAACTCAGGAATCGAATACGTTTTCCAGGAAGGAGAGGACTCATCTGATTTGGGAACCTATCGAGATACGACCCTGAATGTTCAGGCTGGTGAGGTTTACAGCCTGGAGATAAGTGCACCAGATTATCCCATTTTGACGGGTCTCACAAGAATTCCTCAGAAGCCACAGCTGCTCGCAAATTCGTTTTCAAAGGGTATAAATGACATCTCATTTAAGCTCCAACACCATACCAGTACATTTGAATACAAATTGTACCTGATCTTTCATGAGGAGATTCTGGAAAAGGTAATTAGCCCATCCAATGTTGATGTCATTGAGATAGACTGGAGCTATGATACCAGCTTTGGAACACCACTCTATCTTATTCTCACTGCTCTGGATGAGAATCTAACCCGCTATGGAAACAGCCCCATTTCATTTCTCCCCAACACCTATCATTCAGATGGTTCAACTGTTACAGGGGGCTATGGCTGTTTTGGTTCGGTTTCTATTTCCACTTTTGAAATATAGGGCTTTATTATAAGCTATGAAGAAAAGTGATTTAGTTGAAACAAAAATAAGCTCTGAAACGGTATTCAAAGGTGGGCTCCTTCATGTTACACGTGATGAAGTTCTTTTGCCCAATGGAAAGACCAGCATCCGTGAAGGCATCCTTCATCCAGGTGCAGTAGTTATTATTCCGTTTCTTGATGAATCTACCTTGATCATGGAGCGACAATATCGCTACATGCCTGACCAGGTATTTTACGAGTTACCTGCTGGGAAAGTAGATCCCGGAGAGGAATTTCTTACAACTGGGAAGCGGGAACTCTTGGAAGAAACCGGTTATGAGGCTAATTCGTGGAAATTTCTAAGCTATTTACATCCTGCTATTGGTTTTGCAGATGAGAAAATGGCTGTTTATGCAGCTTATGATCTGACGCTTAATAAAACCGATCGAGATCATGATGAATTTCTGGAAGTGATTGAAATGCCTTTAGACAGGGCCATGGACATGCTCCGCAGGGGTGAGATCACGGACGCAAAAACCATGGTAGGTCTATTTTGGGCTGAGAAACTGCAAAGTGGAGAATGGGAACCATATGCCAAACCCTGATTTTATCTTCGCCTGTCCAAAATCTGAAGTCCCCCAGGGAACAGCTAAAAATGTGAACCTGGCTGGGGTAGAGATTGCCATCTTTAATACAAAAGACGGGTTTATTGCCCATTCCGGTGTTTGCAAACACAATGCTTTCAAACTAGAGCTTTGTGAAATATCAGGTGATGTTGTAAATTGCCCCCTGCATGGCTGGAAGTACAGGATTTCAACAGGTAAAGGCATTAAACCCAGCTGGACCGGTTTAGAGAATTACCCCATCGAAATACGGGGCGATGGGCTTTGGGTAAAACCTGTAGCAGACGAAACCAACAGAGATGATTTTGATACATCATCTTTTCAGTGGTAGGGAGGGGAAAATGAAAAAAGTAGCGGTCATTTTATCAGGATCTGGATTTTTAGATGGAGCAGAGATTCAGGAAAGTGTTATAACTCTGCTTGCACTCGACAAAGCAGGGGTTGAATATCAATGCATGGCACCGGATATAAAGCAAATGCATGTAGTCAATCATCTGACAGGTGAGGTGAGTGAAGGGGAAGAACGGAACGTGCTGGTAGAAGCGGCTCGTATTGCTAGAATGAAGGTGATTGATATAGCCCTGGCGAAGCCCAGCGACTATGATGCTGTTATTTTACCGGGTGGTTATGGTGCAGCAAAAAATCTTTCCGATTTTGCCGTAAAAGGCGCTGAGAGCCATGTCCAACAGGATGTCCTTCAATTTACACGCGGATTTGCAGCTTTAGGCAAGCCTATGGGCTTTGTTTGTATCGCGCCGGCTATGATCCCGCATATTTATGGAGCTGAGGCCAAGCTTACCATTGGATCTGATGAAGGTACTGCAGCAGCCATTGAAGCTATGGGTGGTATTCATGTAAGTTGCCCGGTAGAAGATTTTGTGATTGATGAGGAGCGGAAACTGGTCTCAACACCGGCCTATATGCTGGATGTTCGAATTAGTGAAGCTGCCACGGGAATTGAGAAACTAGTTAAGAAAGTATTAGAGATGATTGATGGAAAATAGCGTAAAATATTTAAAGCAGGTCGCCCACTTTTCTGAAGATGCGGCAAAGATCAATGAAGTATTTAAAAGTGACCAAATTCAAATGGATGTCTTGTCCTTAAACTCACATCAGTACTTGTCTCCTGAAGTGGAGCCTTTGTCAGATATTATCTATCTGGTTCTAAGTGGTGAAGGTGTCTTTGAGGTGGGCGATGAGGTCCTAGTATTGACCCGAAATACAACTGTTCTGGTTGAGCCGGGTATAAGCTCAGGGGTTATTAATGAAAGTGATGAGCAGTTGACTGTTTTAAAGGTAAGTGCACCCCCAGGGATTCATTATAGTACATGAGCGAAAACAAGCCTTTGTTCGCCCCCATCTTTCCCTTGCCATCAGTGAATCTCTTTCCTGAGACTACGGCGAGCTATCATGTATTTGAACCTCGGTATGTTGAAATGATTCAAAGTGTTCTGGCTGGTGATGGTCTTCTAGCTATGGCAACCCTGAAACCTGGATATGAAGATGAATATTATGGTAGTCCGGAAGTTTATCCCGTGGGATGTTTGGGCAAGATCAAATCATTTGAAGAGCTAGAGAATGGCAAGTACAATATTGTTCTTGAAGGATTGTACCGCGTAGGATTTAAAGACGTTATCAAGGACAACCCCTATCGTGTGATGGAAATGCAGGAACTACCAGAAAAGGATATTCTAGAGGATTTTCTAGATGAAAGAGAGGATCTTTTACTTAGACTCAACTATCTGGTTGAGCACTCACCCGACGATCTTGATTTTAGTCCTGTCCTGAATAGTGACGATTCATTTGTGGCCTTGGTTAACCTTATTGCCAGGACACTTCCATTGAAAAACATGGAGCATTATAAACTATTGTCCATGGATTCTATCCGAGAAAGAGCCTCCCAAACACTTTGGCATATTGACGACCAAATCGAAACCATCGAGTTGTTGAAACGCCTTGACCCAGGCATCACTACCGAGATCATTCTCAACTAACACCCCAACATTTCTGATGCCTTGCCCCTCTATGGTCTTCAACTAGAGGATGATCAATCACGTAATACTCGGAACCAAACCTTACTATATATGTGTGTGTAAACTATTAAGTGAATGTGGTATTGTTATAGATCAGTCATTTACTGACTGGTTTACTGCCTTAAGCAGGTGTAGTTGATATTCTTAAGTATTGTTAATGGAAAAAAACATTTGATGGCATGTGCTTTGCAATAGTTGCTATTGAGGTGAAAATATTGAGTACTAATAACCAATCATCAAATACACAAGGATACCGTCATGGAGTGTTTTTCTCTATTAAGAACTGATATTCCAGCTCTCATTGATCATTTGGGAGGATTTGGGGAAGTCATTGCCCCCCATGGAAAAGGAGATGTATCGTATTCATTTGAAGTTGTCAAAGATAGCCGTGAGGTGGTCCTTGACTATAATCGGACTTTGCTGCCGCTTAAGAAACTTTTTCTTCCTCCAGTTGAAAAACTGATGGATTTTTCACTCAAGGACATGAGTTTTACACCCATAGAGTTGAAAATTGAGCCAAAAGTCTTTTTTGCAGTCCATAGCTATGAAATGCAATCAATTCTCAGGTTGGATCATAGCATGCTCTCAGGCAATGCTGAATCCAACTATTTTAAACGACGTAAGAACTCTCGCTTTGTTGGTATCTCATTCAACCCGGATGAATATCACTTCTCAGACAGTGTGGGTATTCCCATTGAAGAGATGGAGGGGTTTGATCTTTATTTGAATGAAATTGATGAAAATTACCAACTTTATGTGCTGACAGAAAATGGCAGATCGCTTATTCAAGGACTTAAGAATATTAAAACTGTAGAACCTGAATTGGCAAATGATCGGAAGTTTAAAAAGAAGATCCGCTACCATTACAATCGTTTACCTAGAGTTTTTCAATATGCTTATAATTCGAAAGTTTGGGCCGATGTAGCTTCACGTTGTGTGGGCTGTGGTGCCTGTACTCTGGTCTGTCCTACTTGCTTCTGTTTTGATGTAAATGACGAAGTTACAGTTACCGCAGAAGATGGCATACGTCAACGGAGCTGGGATAGTTGCATGCTCACCACCTTTGCAGAGGTGGCTGGAGGTGAGAACTTCCGGGAGAAGGCAATAAACCGAACCAGGCATCGTCTCTACCGAAAATTTAAGTATATCACCGATGAAGAGGGCTTGCCCTGGTGTATCGGCTGCGGGCGGTGTACGGCTTTTTGCCCAGCGGACATATCTCTACCGGATATTGTTAACGAGCTCATTCAAGAGGATGAAAAAGCTCAATATCACCAGACAATTCGGGTTTAGGGGGCGATCATGAAACGCTTACAAGACGTAAAAGCTCAAGATACTCAAGATCTCTATTACCCTACCATGTGTAAGGTGACACAAACCAAACAGATCACCGAGATGGAGAAATGGTACGAATTAGAATTACCTGCCGGTCAGGATTTGGGACATGAACCAGGTCAGTTTGTTGAAGTCTCAGCTTTTGGGATTGGAGAAGCCCCGATTTCTATCTCTAGCTCTCCCAGTAAATTAGGAAAATTTGAACTCTGCATTCGCCAGGTAGGAACATTGACGAATGTCCTCAAACGCTATGAGGAGGGAGATCTCATTGGAATCCGAGGTCCCTTTGGAAAAGGGTACCCCATTGAAAAATTCCTAGGGAAAGATATTCTGATCGTTGCTGGTGGAATCGGTTTGGTTCCTCTACGCTCACTGATCAACTATGTTTTGGATAATAGACAAGATTTTAGACGTCTGATCATATTGTATGGAGCGAAAACTCCCTCGGATCTACTCTTTAAGGATGAGATCGATGCTTGGCAAGCCAGGGACGATGTAGAAGTCCATGTTACGGTTGATCAAGGTGATGAGAACTGGACTGGGAATACAGGAGTTATTACTACGCTGATCCCAGGTCTGGATCTTGACCTGAGTATGACCATTGCCGCCATCACAGGACCACCCATCATGTACAAGTTTGTGGTTATGTCATTAAAGTCCAAACAACTGCAGGATGATAATATTTATTTATCATTGGAACGCAGAATGAAATGTGGCGTGGGCAAATGTGGTCACTGTCAAATCAACGGTGTGTATTGCTGTCAGGATGGACCCGTATTTAACTACACTGATATCAAATCATTGGAGGAGGCTCTGTAATGAAACCCAAAGTTGCTTTCTTTGATTTTACCAGTTGTGAAGGCTGTCAGCTCAATAAGCTCAATCTGGAGAATGACCTCCTTGATATTCTTAAACATATAGATATCGTCGAATTCCGTGAAGCCATGGATGATAAAGCAGAATTCTATGACATTGCCTTTATTGAAGGGTCCATCTCATCACCCTCTTGCGTGGAAAGAATTCATGATATTCGTCGTCGGAGTAAACTGCTGGTTGCCATTGGATCTTGTGCAGTAAATGGTGGGGTTAATGCCATGAAAAACCTTCATCCTATTGATGAGGTTCGTGAAACTGTTTACGGTGACGATAAATATTTATTTGCTACCCTACCCGCCATGGCGGTCTCATCAGTTGTAAAAGTGGACTATGAGGTTAGAGGTTGTCCAATGACGCAACAGGATTTCCTAAAGCTGTTGGTCTCACTCGTGCTGGGGAAACAACCACCAAGCTACGGATCACCAGTCTGTGTAGAATGTAAATTGAACGAGAATGAGTGTCTGTACAATCGTGGGATGGTCTGCCTAGGTCCAATCACTAGGAGTGGTTGTGATGCAATATGTCCGGGATTTGGCCAGTTTTGTACCGGCTGTCGAGGTCTTCTAGATGACCCCAATCTTGATGGGATGCTGGAGGTTATGACCAATCATGGTATTAGTCTCGATGAAGCCAAAAAGCGTATGTTACTCTATAATTCGAATGAGGTTCAACTATGAGTCGCGATCTAAATATCAAGGTTCATCACCTAACCCGGGTAGAAGGTCATGGGAACATTGTGGTGAATATGAAAGATGGAATCCTTGAGAAAGCTCATCTGAGTATTGTGGAGCCACCGCGCTTTTTCGAAGCAATGATGAAGGGCCGTAGTTTTCACGAGGCTGCCATCATTACTTCCAGAATTTGTGGAATCTGTTCCCTTGGTCATCAGCTGACATCTCTCGTTGCTACAGAAGATGCATTGGGTCTAGAAGTCTCAGAGCAAACCGTTCTTCTGAGGAAACTCCTGATCCACGGTGCAACATTGCAATCTAACATTCTACATGCCTATTTTCTGGCTGCACCGGACTTTTTAAATGTAGGTAGTGTCTTTCCATTGATCGCCACCCACAAAGATGTTGTCCTCCGAGCATTAAGGATGAAAAGACTGGCTAATGATATTGGAGACATTGTCTCTGGTCGGGCGGTTCACCCCATTACTCCAGTTCCTGGTGGGTTCACACGAATTCCGGAAAAAACTGAATTATTGGAGATTAAAAGGCGTCTCCTGGAAGAGGCATTACCAGATGGCCTGGAAACCATTGAAACCATGAAAGCATTGGCGGGAGCTATTCCACAGTTTGAACGAGAAACAGAATACGTCTCACTCAAGAATCCCAATGACTATGCTTTCTATGAGGGTGATATCTTTTCTTCAGATTCAGGTGCAACATCTGTTCGCAATTATCTGGATGTTACCAATGAATTTGTTGTTAATCACAGCACATCTAAACATACTAAATACAACCGTAGCTCATATCTTGTGGGTGCACTAGCTCGTTGGAATAATAATCACTCACAGCTGGTGGAGGAAGCTCAAGGAGCTGCTGAAGCAATGGGACTAAATCCCAAATGTTACAATCCATATATGAATACCATCGCCCAAGTTGTAGAAGCGGTTCACTGCATCTTAGATAGTGTTCGTATTATTGACAAATTGATTGAAAATGGTCTCAAAAATGAGAAACCAAACCAGACTCCAACCCGATATGGACGAGGTGTGGCCTCAAACGAAGTGCCTAGGGGAATCCTTTTTCACGATTATACCTATGACAATAAAGGAAATATAGTTGAAGCGAACTGTATCATCCCCACTGGTCAAAACCTAGCTAATATTGATGAAGATATGCAAAAATTAGTGCCTGAGATCATCAATAAGACTAAGGAAGAGATCACTTTAAATCTGGAGATGCTGGTCAGAGCATATGACCCCTGTATTTCTTGTTCGGTTCACATGTTGGAAGTGGATTTTATCGAATAATGGCATTGTTAACGATCATAGGCATTGGTAACAGGCTGCGCGGTGATGATGCAATTGGACCGCTAGCCATTGATGCCTTGAAGGCGTTGAACAGACCAGAGTTAGAATTGATTGATGCCGGTAGTGATGCGCTTGGTGTACTTGAATATTTTGAGAATAAGCAGCGAGTGCTCTTAATTGATGCTTGTCTCATGGGTCGAAAACCAGGAACAGTCATTGGCTTTGAACCAGCAGAGGCACAGTTAATTCTGAACCAGGATCCACTATCTTTACACGGTCTTGGGCTCTCTGAAGCTTTAGCAATGGCAGGGTCTTTGAAGCTACTTCCAGAGGAGCTAAAAATTTATGGAATCGAACCAGATTCGATTCAATTCGAAGAACAACTTTCGCCTGCAATGGCTGAAGCGTTAGAGTCAGTTGTAGCAGAAGTTCAGAATGAACTACAAAAGGTAGGGGGAATCCCTCAGAATTAGCATTAACTTTTACGGCGTTTACGCCTGAGAGGAGAATTTATATGGCAAAAAAAGTACTGATCATAGATGATGATTTCGATCTGGTTGAGGTTATGCGAATTACTCTGGAAGCTGCTGGATTTGAAGTTATTGATGCACAGGATGGTGAAAGTGGTCTAGAAAAGATTCGCACCGCTAGCCCGGATCTCGTCATTTTAGATGTCATGATGTCATCCATGGATGAAGGATTTCATGTGGCCTATAAGATCAGGGAAGAGGTAGCAATCAAGGATACACCTATTGTTATGCTTACTGCTGTAGGGAATCAGACAGGCTTCCAGTTTGATCCTGTTAAAGATGCCGATTTTCTCCCCGTGGATGCTTTCCTTGAGAAACCCGTAAACCCAAAGAACCTGGTCGATACGGTTCGCCAAAATATCAAGATCTAATAGTTTGAATTGGAATCTAAAATCATTCCAATTAGTTTAAGCTAATGTCACTCTTCCCAGAAACACCTGCGTTCTCCAGTTCCTCTATGCTCAGGCGAGACCATTGGCTGATCAGTCTGCGCTGGTTTGCTATTTTAGGGTTACTGTCAGGTGTCATCTTGCTGAAATTGATTGACCTGGGACCTCCCAATAGCATTCTCTGGATGGGTATAAGTGGTGGATTTATGATTTTACTAAATCTACTTTATCTCAGTTTTGCTAGCAGAAAGAGACAATTAGACATGTTAAGTCTCGTAACATTGTTGAATGTCCAGATGGTGATAGACCTACTCCTTCTGACTTTTCTCGTTTACCTGACCGGGAATGAAGAAAGCCCGCTCATCTTCTTCTACGTATTTCATATTATTCTAGCCAGTATCATCTTTCCTGGTGGATTCTCATATCTCTATTCACTACTGGTTATAATCCTGTTTTCGAGTCTTCTGGTATTGGAACATACTGGAGTTGTGGCGCACACATGTTTTTTTAAAGAGATCCATCTTTCTGAGGACTTTAGAATTACTATCGCAATTTGGTTTATTTTTACGATAACCATGACTGCTTCTGCTTACCTGGCTCAAAACGTGACTGAGAGGCATCGTCGAGTGCGCGAAAAATTAGAAATTGCTAATCTGAAACTGAAGGAAGTTAACAAGACAAAAACCACGTTTTTTCGCTTTGCCGGTCACGAGATGAAAGCACCCATAGCCACCATTCAATCTACTCTGTTGGTGATTCAAGAAGTATTAGGTGAGACAGTGGATGAACGTGTTGACGGGATGCTAAAACGGGCGATTACACGCACAGAAAGTATCATTGACATGCTCAAAAGTCTGGCAGATCTTACTTATGGAAGTCTCCAGGAACCGCAGAAATTTCAACATATCGATATCCATAATTTACTGTCCGAGCTTTTGGTGGATATTTCGCCTAATGCTGATCGAAAAAATCAAACTATTCGGTATGAGGCAATCAATAAAAAGACTGAGGTAGAGGGGGATGAGGAAGCGCTAAAGAAAATCTTCTCTAATCTTCTCTCAAACGCTATTCGATACACACCGGAAAATGGTGAAATCACTGTGAAACTAAGAAGAATTGACTTAGAACTTGAGATTTCGGTTTCTGACAATGGACCTGGAATTCCCGAAACTGAGCAGGACAACATCTTCAAGGAATTTTATCGGACACCCTCAGCCCATAAACAAGTTTCTGAGGGATCCGGTTTAGGCTTATCAATTGTAGAACGCATGGTTGAGTTACATAGTGGAACAATACAGGTAGAAAGTAAGAATGGCAAGGGTACTCGATTTATCGTACGCTTACCTGTTGGAGAAATTTTGTGAAAAAAGAATCTGTTGGTGGAATCATAGTTGATGAAGATCTGACCTTTGTTAGAATATTTGACCTCCCCGATGAACCGGATTGGGCCGGATCAGCTTTGGAAGAGTTTTGCTTTTATGGCCAGACAGTAAATTTTATTGCTGAGAATGTGGATAACAGGGGGAATGCGAATCTGTCTGTGGCTTTAAGCAAGGGTGATCACGAATCATTTAAAAAAGCGATTGAAGCTATTGAAAACCTTAACAAACAGATTAGCGTACAAACCGTTGCTGATGTTTGCCTGGTAACACTTTACGGTCCCCATTTTAAGCAACGATGTGGCTTGGCATCGACCTATTTCCGTTCTCTAGGGATTCGGGGAATAAATATTTTGGCAATCTCAACCTCCATCAGCTCAATCTCAGCTATTATCAAGAAAGAACATTTGGCGGATACAGAAGCGGCCCTTCGTGATGTATTTGACGTACCCTAATCTGCATATTTTAAACTTTCCGTGTCAACCCAGTCGAGGTAATTATTAAAAAAGGCTCAGTAACAGGCCTGTTTTAGTTTACTTTTATTGCTAGGTATTTTTACAGGAGCAATAAACATGGATTTCCAACAAGAGCTAAATGAGCAATTAAAGACGGCAATGAAGTCTCGTGATACGAGCATGCTTAAAACAGTAAGAGACCTGAAAACACGAATTAAAACACGTGAGATCGAAAAGGGTGAACCACTTACTGAAGCAGAGTTTATTAAGCTGGTCCAAACGGCTGCGAAACAGCGCAAAGAGGCCATTGTTTTGTTCGAGCAGGGTGATCGTCTGGAATTAATGAAGCTGGAGCAAGAAGAGCTTGAGATCCTGAAAAAATATTTGCCCCAAATGATGAATGATGATGAAATGATAGCCCTCGTTAAATCAGTTCTTGATGAAACAGGTGCCTCAAGTATGAATGACATGGGGAAAGTGATGGGGCCACTCATGAAAGCGGCAGCTGGTAAAGCTGATGGTAAGCGCTTACAGGAAATAGTAAAAGGGATGCTAAACTAATGATAGCTACAGGATTTGATATATTCGGTGTGTTTCTGCTTGTAATAATGTCAGTGAATGGATTAAAAAAAGGTTTGATAGATGGGGTTTTGAAAATAGTGGGAATGTATGCTGCCATGTATGTTTCCATGAATTACAGTGAATATGGTGTCCAGATCATCGAACCATTGATTAACATTCCAGAGTCATACAAGACCATTGCTGGTTTTGGGGTCACCTTTCTGGCAGTGATGTATTCATTTACCCTGATAGGGTTTATCCTTAAAAAAATTATCAGAACCATGAACCTTGGTATAGTAGATCGAGTTGGAGGAATCACTTTTGGAGCTGCCAAAGCTGGGGTCTTACTGTCAGCTGTTGTCTGGGCATTTGCTATGGTCCCGGAAGATATGCGTGGTACCTGGCAACAGGACTCAAAGCTGTACCCTACAGTAGAGATATTTGCTAACAATATCGTTAAGGTGTTCGCGCTTGAAGATGAAATGGCTATAATGCAATCTACTGTTGGCTCAATCATGGGCAGTGGTAAGAATAAGCTTATGGAGCAGACGCTAGGTGGTGGCACTGGTGGGAGTACACCTGATCTCATGAAACTTCTGGGTGGTAGCGAAGGTGAAGACCAGACCGAAGTTCTGAGTAGAGCCATGGAATCGATGGGTGGTTCGCAGAAAGGAATGCTAGAACAAGCCATGCAGGCAATGGGCGTTGGTGGAGGGGGAGATAGTTCAAATCTTGATCTCTTTGAGCAGCTACAGACCGCTGTGGATGCTGGCCCGAATAGACAAGCAGAGATGGACAAATTGCTCGATGAGATGGAAGCAGAGGCACAAGGCCGTAAAAAATAGAAATAATGAATTTATCTGCTTCAAACCCGCTTAGTTATCAGCACCTGGGATTTGATGATGTACGTCAGTGGATAGCTGACGAGGCAGCTGGGGAAGAGGTTCGTTTACAATTCGAGCAACTTCACCCCAAAGATGATAAGGTTGAACTTGACGCTCAGTACAGCCGCATCAAAGAATTTGCAGCACTTATGGAGCTTAATAACAGCTTTCAGGTGTACCCTTACGACAACCTTCACGAAACACTCAGACTACTAGCTTTAGTCGATAGTACGCTATATACAGAAAATTTAAGGTCTCTAGGCAACATCCTTGAACAATGTAGGAACCTGAAAAAAAGTTTCATCAAGACCCTCGAAGATGAAGCTTCAGCCTGGGAGGATAGATTTAATCAAATCGAAACTTTCCCGGAGATTGAAAAAGAGCTCCTGAAAGTTGTTGGACCTGACGGTGAAGTTTTGGATGGTGCTTCATCGACTTTAAACTCGTTAAGAAGGAAGTTACGCAAGTCAGCTGGCTCTGTTCGTTCACGTATGGAGGAACTGGTCAAGAAGTATGCCGGTAGTGGTTATCTCAATGAGGAACAAGCAGGTATGAAGGGTGGACGACTTGTCTTACCCGTTCTCAGTAGTTATAAGCATCGTGTCGAAGGTGTTATTCAGGATATGTCCAAAACGGGGACAACAACCTTTATTGAACCCTTTGAGATCATAGAACTGAATAACCAGATTAAGACCATGGAGATTGAGGAACAGCAGGAAATACAACGAATTCTACGTGATCTAACAGCTAAGATTCATCCTCATCATGCTGCAATAAACCAAAATTATCAAATCCTAAAGGTTATTGATTTCCATGTGGCTCTGGTGAAATTCGCCAAGACCTTTGCTTGTTCCATTCCAATCTTATCAGACGATGGTGAGTTTTTGCTCAAAGCTGCCCGGAACCCACGTCTCGCCTTGCAACGTAAAGTTGTGCCGCTGGATCTTCATATGGATGCTACGGTAAAAACTCTGATTATCACAGGTCCAAATGCTGGAGGTAAGACAGTTGCACTAAAAACGATTGGACTGTTGGCATTTATGGCAAACTCAGGAGTGCCCATTCCAGCAACTGAAGAAAGTATTATTCCCTTCTTCGATAAGATATTTACCGATATTGGTGATCAACAATCTCTGGTGAATGACCTTTCTACCTTCTCAGCTCACATTGGAACTATTATTAGCATTTTGAAAGAAGCAACACCCCAAAGTCTGGTTCTGCTGGATGAATTAGGTACAGGTACAGACCCTGCTGAAGGTGGTGCATTGGCTCGATCTATTTTGGAGTCATTGGGTGAGCAGGGTGTTAAAACCATTGCCACAACACATCTGGGTGATCTAAAAGTGTTTGCACATGAAGCAAAGTATGTCATGAACGGGGCGATGGAGTTTGATCAGGAGGGTCTGAAGCCTACCTACAAATTCCAGGCAGGAGTCCCTGGAAGCAGCTATGGCTTTGAAATATCAAAACGGCTTGGGCTTGCAGACAAGATTCTCAATACTGCCAGAGAGTATGTGGGTTGGGCTAGAGATAGCATGGAGAAACTTTTAAGGTCTCTAGAATCTGAAAGGATGTCACTTTCAGACCTGAAATCAGATAACGTTGATTTGCAGCGTGACCTAAAGATGAAGCAGAAACGCATGGATTCTGCTCTGGAATCTGTCCAAAAGGTAGAGCGCAAAGCAGATCGGGAGGCAGCCAAGAAGGCTGGCCAGATCATTTCTGATGCACGTCAAACCGTTGAAAGCGTAGATCGGAAGAGCGTCGTGTAGGGAAAGAGTATTCATCACCGTGTAGATCTCGGT
>CAZOBQ010000049.1:0-15675 GCA_964578155.1 uncultured Lentisphaeria bacterium | reverse complement strand
GAAAGTGTCTCTTAACTTTCAGCTATTAAGTTCCGAAATGCTTTGAAGACTTACACCCTGGGTAAAAGTAGAATGACCAGACACGCGACAATAGTTGAGCTTTCATTTAATCTGCAAAAAACTTTCATTTAAAATGAACAACGATACTAGGTTTAGGCGCAGAATAGAATACTCTTAATTTCAATCACCAATTATAGATTAGCTTTCTGGTTAGCACCCCTTGACGATTTAAAACCGATTTAAATGGGTTTTAAATCGGTTCCGTAGGATGATGAATAGAATGTTCAAGCACGCATCGAAGTCAACCCTTTCATTTAATTTGCAAAAAACTTTCATTTAAAATGAACAACGATAGTCGATATCCGCGGTTAAAGTTTTTCTAAAATAATTCTTGCATTCAATACAATGCTGGTGTTATAGTAATGTAGAACACCAAAAGAGGTGAAAGAATATGAACTTTGATCAAAAAATACCGATCTATCAACAACTGGCTGAGTCTATTCGCCAGGATATTCTCTCTGGAGCTTTGCAGGAAGAGGAAGCAATTCCGTCCGTCCGTCAAATTTCCGTAGACTATAGCCTGAATCCTCAGACCGTGTTGAACGCTACTCAATTATTGATTCAGGAGGGACTCTTGGAAAAACGCAGAGGACTGGGTCTGTTTGTTCAGAAGACAGCCCGCAAACAACTTAATAGAAGTGCCAGTGACCGTTTTAAGAATGAAACCATTCAAGCCCTGGTGGAAGAAGCCCAGCTGCTTTCCATTTCCAAATCTGATCTCATCGATCTAATCCAAAAAAACTATGGGGAGGAAATCTGATGTCTACCCTCATCGAACTAAACAATGTTACTAAAACTTATGGGGACCTCCGTGCCCTGGACTCTGTGAGTCTGGAGATTCCCGCCGGTCGTATCGTCGGTCTTGTTGGACCAAACGGAGCGGGGAAAACCACCTTGCTCCGTGCGTTGACCGGTGAACTGGACTATGAAGGCTCGGCAAAAGTCCTGGGAGTTGAACCTCGCGAAAAGCGGGCTGAACTCATGCAAAATACAGGCGTGATCCATGATATTGCTGTTCTGCCATCCTGGATGAAGGTCAAGGAACTTCTCAATTTCATGGAAGGTATTCATTCCGGGTTCAACCGTGAAAAAGCAGAGACTTTCCTTAAAACTACGACTATTCCCATGGGCAAGAAGATCAAAACCCTGAGTAAGGGCATGAAAACCCAGCTTCATCTGGCAGTAACTCTGGCAACAGAAACCAAACTGCTCATTCTGGATGAACCGACTCACGGTCTGGATATTCTTTTCAGGAAACAACTCTACAGCAGTGTCCTGGAAGACTATTTTGATGAAGAGAAAACACTCCTTATTTCAACTCACCAGATCGAAGAAGTAGAGCACATCTTGAGTGATGTCATCTTTATCAACAAAGGTAAAATCCTGCTCTATACCAGTATTGAAGATCTGGGAAAACGCTATAGTCAATTAACCATTCCTGCAGATCAGGCTGATAGTTTGCGTGAAAAACTTCAACCTATCAGTGAATACAGTCTACTAGGACGAAAAGTCTTCCTCTTAGATAATACTGAGACAAAATCTTTGGTTGGTTACGGAGATGTCCAAACGCCCTCTGTTGCCGATATTTTTGTCGCTTTGATGGGAGGTCAAGCATGAAACCATTAATGATGTTGCTCAAACGAGAGTGGCTGGAATGGCAGCGTGTAATCATTGGCACTATTCTGGTCATTACTTTCCTTAATTTTCTTATGTTACTTTCTGTAGCGCGTGGGTCGTCCTATTTCCATGAAACCCTGCAAAGAGAGGGTCATATCAACCTGGAGGATATCAAGATTGATGATGAAAATATCGGGAATATTGATATCCGCATGGATGGGAATAATGTGGAGATCTATGTTGAGGGAGAAAATGCAGCCGGAGACATTAACCATGCCCTGGAGAAAGCATCCACACCTGTTGCATTTGGTCTCCGATTAGGAATGCAGGGGATTTTTATCTTTGTATTATTCCTGAGTCTCTTCTATTTCTCCGACGCCATTTATAAGGAAAGGGCAGACGCCAGTACGCTTTTCTACCGAAGTCTTCCTGTGAGTGACCATCATATATTAGGGTCAAAAATAGCCGCGGGATTAATTGGAGTAATCGGCTTAACATTCTTCCTCTCCATCGAGTATTTACTCTTCGTTCGCTTGGCTATTACAGTGTGGGGAGAACCTGTAAATACAATGATCGCGGCTGTTTTTAAACAAATCTCTTATGTTGGCCTGATGTGGGACTGGTTCTCATATTTGATTTACGCAGCAATTCGTATGGGTCCCCTTGCTCTATTTCTCATGCTGGTTGGCACCTATGTGAAAGGCAGACCATTACTGATCGGTATTGGCGGTCCAATCCTGGCAGCAATATCCTGGTCTATCATCTTTCAGAGTGCAGCCTTATTCAAAGTGATTGGGAAATTCTTCTGGGGTTTTAACCTGGTGATAATTGACTCATGGAAAAATGCAATTGACGGCATCGGTGATGGGAGTATACCTTATGCAAATCCATGGGATTATATATTCAATCTGGAGACCCTAGGTGCGCTTATGGCCTCAGGATTGCTTTATTATGCGCTATGGTTTGTTTACAGGAAAAATATACCGACCGGATAAGAACACTCATTCATTGGACTGGAGAAAATAAAATGAAAAATAGAATTGCTATGATTGCTTTCATTCTGCTGGGGTTATTTACGTTTAGCCTACCTCTTTATGCAGGAGATGCAAAGGAATATCATATAGAAGAAAGAACTGTGGTTGAGATTCCAATCGTCGGGAAGATCACCACAGAGACAAGTTCTTATCTCTCAGGGTGTAAACTCATGGAGAAGACAAGCTTCAAAATGCACAATAGCTTGATCAAGATGATGAGCGGCTCTGATGGCAAAAGCCTGAACGTTCAGCTCTCTGATATGTGTGAAGAATTGCAGTGGATTTATGATGATGAAGATGAAGCCTTCCAGAGCTATTCCTTTGAATATGTCAGAGGGAATAGGGGTGATAATCAAGATGATAGTGAAACTCATATTGATATGGAGTTAGATCAAAATGATATGGAAGATCTCCCAAGAATGACCCATAAAATCATGGGCTACGAAAAAAATATCAATGGGTTTAAGGCAAGAAAAGTGCTCACCACAGTCTATCCTGATGATCTGGACAATCCCATCATTATCGAAGAGTATTACGCAACTAAAACTAAAGTTTTAGAGAAGATGAACCGTGCTCGCAATAACCTTAGCGAGAGTCTCGGTTATGATGAAAATCATATAGAAGGCGTCCCAAGTATGATTGAAGTTATCTATAAAGGTATGCAGGAAGATCAGGAATGGGAACGCCCTGATGGTGAAGTTGTACGTTTCGTCATAAAAATGCAGGACAATGATGGGGATCCGATCTTCATCATGACCTATGATGTGACGACGGCAGAGCATATCAGATATCAAGAGGATCATTTTTCTCTGAGATAAGTATTACTATAATGATTAAGTAACTTGTGGGAATTTTAAAGATATGGCATATTGATTGCCGATAGTAAGTATATCAGAGTGAACTGGATCGGTTCACCACGATTAAGAAAAATGACACCTATACCGATCCTGAATTATTGAGAGGGGTAACTCAATGGAAACCGCATCATTTTTACAACGATTTGTCGACCTGTTTTTTTCTCCAGGGCGTGCATTTGACAGCCTAGTCGATGGCGTATCATATAAAGATTGGCTGTATCCGCTGATCATTGTCACTCTTGGTATTGTAGTCTTGCCTCTTTTCTTTAGAGACGTGAGCTATTATGAGGCTGAGCAGCGGCTCATCAAAACTGAGCGAGCTATCGCCAGTAATCCTGATATTTCAGATGAAAATAAAGCCAATATTGAAGAGCGGATGGCTGATGCCAGAGACAAGATCGCTGATTCCCAGGAGAATCCCTTAGCGTTAAGGAATATGTGGGGATTCCTACTCATTCCAGTGATGTTGTTCATTATGACTGCTTTCTTTTCGGCGATTCTGCTTTTGATTGGTAATTTTGGCATGGGAGGGAAGGTTAAATTCTTCCAGGTCTTTACCATGGTCATGATGACCTACCTCATTAGTGGGAACGGATTTTTTATGAATATGATCCCTGGTGTGGGAACATTGGAACTAATGGTTAAAACACCACTTATCGTCATGAGAGAGTCCACAGATATGCTATTTAGCCCAGGGTTGGTGTTTGAGGAGTTGGATTCATTTTTCAAACAGTTTCTTAACCAGCTAGACGTTTTCCGCATCTGGGGTGTGGCTGTCATGGGGTTTGGTTTTGCCAAACTGTTCAATAAATCTACGGCTACAGGCATGGTTGCCGTTGGAGTACCTTGGTTGGTACTGGTTTTAGTTGGTGCAGCTCTCATGGGCGCAAATAGTGCGATTAGCGGATAATACGGTTAAATAACAAGTTGAAATACGATAGGATTTTTTAATGCGAAATAGATTTTTGAAATTACTCATCTTTATGATGATCAGCGTGACAAGTATAGTAATAGCACAATCAGGTTCGACACTGAGCTTGGAAGACTGTATCGAGATTGGTTTAGAGCATAATCAGTCTTTAGCCATCAATCGATATGAGACTGACCGAAGCATCTCTCAGGCTAAAAGTAATGTTAGTATGGTATTGCCTAATATAAACTATTCATTGTCAGGCTCTGGTAGCGAATCAGGAATTATTCCCTGGAGCAATGGATATAACTCATCTGTGAGTATCTCTCAGAATATCTGGGATGGTGGACAGTGGTGGAATACACTTAAATCTGCCAAGGTTGCTCAAGAACTCGCTGATAGTCAGTTATCTTTGTATGAACTGGGTACTATTTATCAGGTAAAAGTGGCATTCTATAACTATCTGTCAACGGCAAAACTATTAGATGTATATCAGGAGAACTTCAACACCAGTGAGTATCAGCATAAACTCACGCTAGAACGCTTCAGGTTAGGAGCTGCTTCACAGAATGATACGCTTCGGACTCGAGTGAATATTGAGAAGTCCAGATTGCAGATCATAAACGGTAAAGCTGACCTACAATCTAAGACTCGTGATCTGAATATTATTCTCGGTAAGGATGCCTCCGCAGAGTTAAAACTCCAAGAGCCAGTCTGGGAGAATGTATCTATTCCTGAGTTTGGATCTATTATCAAAGAAGTTTTAGAAACCAATCCCCAGCTCCAGATGATGAATCAAAATCAGACTCTCGCTAACTATAACGTAAAAATTGCCAGGTCCGGATATATCCCATCTCTGGGTGCAAGTGCCTCTTATGGGAATAGTGGTCCAGAGATTGGAGATGCATTTAGTGGTGGTACGACTAGCCTTTCAACAGGTTTAAGTCTGTCTTGGAATCTATTTAACGGTACCCGTACCAAACGTGGGGTTGAGCAGAGTAAGATCAGTGCCAAAATCGCTGGAGAAAATCTTGACTTGACTGAAAGAAATTTAAGAAAAGATTTAACTCAATCGCTGGAAAGCATGGAAACATTGTCACAGTCAGTCGATATATCTCGATTGATTCTTAATGCCTCAGAGCAGGACTTATTGTTGGCACAGGAACAGTACAAAATTGGATCACTATCTATTCTGGATGTTTTACGTATCACCGCTAGCTACGAGGATGCAATATCAGGGCTGATTCGTTCACAATATAATTTAAAGATTGCTGAAGCTGGTTTGCATCAGCTTATGGGAAAACGTTAAGAGGAAAATATGTCAAAAAAGAAAATCATCATCATTGTAGTTGCAGTAATCCTGATAGGAGTCATTGGCTATTTTGCTGTTAATAAAGACAAAGGGAATACTAAGGATGTTCAATCTGCAAAGGTTGAAAGAGGAGAAGTTGTTCACAAGGTAGCTGCATCAGGAAAGATTCAGCCTGTCGTTGAAGTAAATGTGAGTGCAGATGTGGCCGGCCGTGTCATTCAAATGTCTGTAGAGGAAGGCGATTTCGTCAAAAGAGGACAGTTCCTCGCCCAGTTGGACGCAACCCGCTATAAGGCAGATGTTGAAAGGGCAGAACAGGTCTTAGCCTCTTCTGAAGCTTCTTTGTCGCTAGCCGAACTTGAGAAAAACCAGCAGTTCGAATTATTTCAAAAGCAGTTGGTGAGTGAACTTGTTTATCAGGGAGCGCTGGTTCGATATCAACAAGGTATGTCCGCTAAGAAGCAAGCTCTGGCGGCTCTAACACAATCAAGAGATAACTACAATAAAACAATTATGTATGCCCCTATGACTGGAACAGTAACTCAGGTCAATAAGGAAGTTGGTGAGATGGCGCTGGGATCCGCTTTTAGTCAGGATGTCATCATGGTCATTGCTGATTTGAATGATATGGAAGTACTGGTAGACGTGAACGAGAATGACGTTGTTGATGTGGCTTTGGGTGATACATCTGAAATTGAGATTGATGCTTTACAGGATACTACATTCATTGGTGTGGTTACTGAGATCGCTCACAGTGCCCAGAATACTAATTTAGGAAGCCTGGACCAGGTAACTAATTTCAAAGTTAAGATTCGTTTGTTGGAGCCACCTGGAGAGATCAGACCAGGCATGTCAGCGGCTGTTGATGTTCGCACTGATGTTCAGAGAGATGTTCTTTTCGTCCCGATCCAGAGCGTTACCATGCGCAAACCTAAACAGTTGAAAGAGAAACAGGATACCGAATTAACACAAGCTGATAGTGTCATGGACAAGGAAGAAGAAGATCTTGAACCGGTAGAAGTAGTGTTTGTCCTTGTTGATAGTGAAAAGGGCAAGGATAAACAGGTTGAACAGCGTGAGATCGTCACAGGAATTATTGGTGAACGGGATTTCGAGATCATTTCAGGTTTGGAACTGGATGATGAGATCGTAACTGGTCCTTATAAGGAAATTAGCCGCGGTCTGAACGATGGAGATAAAGTGAAGATCACTAAGCGCAAGAAATTCAATGCGAATAAAGATAATTAGTCAGAATTCAGAAGACAGAATTCAGAAGACAGTAGGATAGAATGCAAACCCCAGCAAAAACATTTGAAGACTTGATCGTGTGGCAGAAAGCACATGCGTTTACTCTGTCCGTTTATGGATTGTCTTCAAGTTTCCCCAAAAATGAACAGTTTGGCTTAACCAGTCAATTTCGAAGAGCAGCTGTTTCAGTTCCAGCAAACATCGCTGAAGGTTGGAGACGTATTGGGACAATGGATAAAAAGAGGTTTTATAATATTTCACAGGCTTCCTTAGAAGAATGTAGATACTACTCACGTCTTGCACGCGATCTAGAATATGGGGAAAGTACTAGTGCAGAATCGCTTTGCATAGAGGTATCAAAACTGCTCACCGCTTACATGAAAAAAATGGGATAGTCATGGAGAATTCTAAAATCTTACAAAGGGAAGTTCGCCAAAGCCCTGACTACTGTCTCCTGAATTCTGGTTTCTTTAAAACTACAAATCATAATTTTTACTACTGTTCTAGGAATTAACTATGTCTCTTATTCAAGTTAAAGATCTCTATAAAATATATCAGATGGGAAACACTGAGGTACGCGCCTTAGACGGCATTTCTGTTGCTATTGAAAAAAATGAGTATGTTTCCATCATGGGACCATCCGGATCTGGTAAATCTACGCTCATGAACTTAATTGGCTGTCTAGACACACCTACTAGTGGTGATTTTTTTATGGATGGGATCAATGTAGCCTCAATGACAGATGATGAATTGGCTCATATCCGTAATAAAAAAATCGGCTTTGTTTTTCAAACTTTCAACTTGCTTCCCAAATCCACCAGTTTAAGAAACGTTGAATTACCTCTAATCTATAACGGTGCCATTAAAGCTCATGAGAGAAAAGATATGGCCAGACAAGCCTTGGAGAGAGTTGGCTTGGGAGACCGTGTGGACCATAAGCCTAATGAATTATCTGGTGGACAGCGTCAACGGGTAGCTATTGCCCGAGCTCTGGTCAATAACCCGGCAATTATTCTCGCAGATGAACCAACAGGAAATCTGGACTCCAAAACGGGTGAAGAAATTATGGCATTATTTGATGACCTTCAAGCCCTAGGGAATACAATAATTCTGGTAACTCACGAAGAGTATATCGCGGAGCATGCCCAAAGAGTTGTTCGGCTTTTAGATGGTAAGATTGAAGTAGATGAAGCCACAAGTCGAGCAAAATAAATGAGAAGTTTTTTCTGGGAAAATTTGCGCATCGCTCTATCAGAATTGTGGGGACACAAAACACGCACAATCCTGACAGGTACTGGTATTGTTATTGGTATTATTGCTGTTTCCCTCATGTCTACCTTGATCAGCGGGGTGGATGGTTTATTCGAGAATAGCATGAAATTTCTCGGTCGGGGCAATCTATATGTTGAGAAATGGCCATGGTTTGGCGATGAGGATTGGTGGACATTAAGAAACAGACCCCGGATTGAAATGGATATGGCTGGTGAGATTTTGGAACGGTCTGAATATGCCATGGTGGTTGCTTCTGAAAGGGGCCGATCAGCAAACCTTAATTACAAAGAGCTATCCACTGAAAATATCTTTATCCACGGAGTGACGGCCAATTTTCCGGAAGTCTCAACAGTTGATGTGGAGTTCGGTCGATTTTTTACTGATTCAGAAGATCGGACAGGAGCACAAGTCATATTGCTAGGATCTGAGGTGGCTAAATCGCTCTTTCCTCTGGAAAACCCTATCGACAAAATGATTTATGCTGGCACTACTCGATTTAGAGTGATCGGTGTTTTAGCAGAAATGGGCAAGTTTTTAGGCGCCTTTTCACAAGATACGCAGGTTATAATTCCCATTGAGACTTTTAATAAGATTTTCCATGGTCCTTGGGGTATGCGTCGCATTACTGTGAAAGTACCTGAAGAATACGTTGCGGATGCCAAGGAAGAACTGCGAGGCGTGGTTCGTGTGCTGCGTGGATTAAAACCAGGTGAAAAAGATAACTTCGCTATAAACCAGCAAGAGTCTTTTAGGCAGACTTACCAAGGTATTAAAGTGGCAATTGGCGGGACAGGGCTTGTGATAACAGCTCTATCATTGTTGGTTGGTGGGATTGGGATTGCAAATATAATGTTTGTCTCGGTAAAGGAGCGAACTAGAGAAATTGGAGTTCGCAAAGCATTGGGAGCCACACGGAGTCAGATTCAAGGACAATTCTTGATTGAAGCAATATTAATTACAGCTGCCGGAGGATTGGTAGGCTTACTAATCTCTACCCTGGCTAGCTTTGGGATAAATAAGTTCCTCTTTCCAGCGACCATGTCCTTTGGTGTAGCATTCATGGCAATTGCATTGAGTGCTGCCGTAGGACTATTTGCTGGACTAGCACCAGCCAGAAAGGGTGCTAAACTGGATCCCATTGAAGCATTGAGATATGAGTAGAGCTTTTAGAAGCATCTCGCAGAGAGCGCAAAGCCGCAAAGAGAGTCGTCCTTTATGGATTGGTATTGGTGAGAAATATGCATGAAAATGAGATTTCTGGTATTGTATTGGATTTGTGCATGAAAATTCACAGGAAGCTCGGTCCTGGTTTGTTTGAGTCAGTCTATGAAAGTATCCTAGGTTATGAGTTAAAAAAAGCGGGATTAGAATTTCAAACACAGGTAGAAGTACCAATCACATACGATGGGAAAACGTTTGGAAAAGGATTTCGAGCAGATATGATTGTTAATAATAAGCTGTTGATCGAATTGAAATCTGTTGAAAAGCTATCAGACATTTATAAGAAACAAGTATTGACATATCTGAGGTTATCTGAGCTAAAGCTAGGTCTTCTGATTAATTTTAATGAAAAACTCTTAAAAAATGGGTTTATTCGTATTGTCAACAACCTAGAAGAGCAAAAATAATCATGAGAAAAACAGCATGCTTACACATACCATCCACGCAAATATATAAAAATAAATCTCCGCGTTCTCGGCGAGCTCTGCGAGAGGGAAAAATTACAACAATCTGGCAGATGATCTAGTATGTATATAAGAACCACACTAAAAACCCTCAGCGATGCCTTTTTTATGGCGATAGAAGCTATTCGAGACAATCTATTACGGTCGATCTTAACCCTATTAGGTATTGTCATCGGTGTATTTGCAATCATCGCTGTAATGACCGCCATCCGTACTTTAGAATCCTCCATTAATTCCGGTCTGAACGTATTTGGATCCGATGTGATATTTGTTCAAAAAACCCCTGTCATGCAGATGGGTGATCATAATAGCCGTAGGAAATATCGGAGTCGACCAAACATCACTTATGATATTGCTCTCGAATTGAGAGAACGTATGATTGGCGCAGAATTCGTGAGTGTACAGGACGGAACGGGTGGTAAAACGATTCGCTACAAAAAGGAAAAAACAAATCCAAATGTTGGTGTTCAGGGAATGGATGAATGGGGATTGGAAGCTCTCAACCAGAATCTTGATTATGGGCGCAATTTTATAGCAGAGGATATTGAATATAATCGACGAGTGGTGATCCTGGGTACGGATGTAATTGAAAAACTATTCCCTTACCAAAACCCAATTGATCAGACGATTATGATCAATGGCATTGGTTTTGACGTCATAGGAACCCTGCAACGCAAGGGTGAAATGTTTGGCCAGAGTCAGGATAATTTTGTCATTATTCCAATTACGGCCTACCTACAATATTATAGTCGACGTTGGACTTCCCTGGGTATTTCTATCAAAGCGCCTGAGGGAGAAAATTTTGATATTGTTAAAGATGAAGTCATAGACCAAATGCGGATAGTCAGGGGACTGAGACTGGATGAGGAAAATGATTTTGAAGTCACCTCAAATGATGCCTTAATAGAAACTTTCGGTAGTTTTACGGCTGGGATCAAACTCTTTGCAGGCGCCGTAAGTGTCATTGCCCTGGTGGTCGCTGGCATCGGGATCATGAACATTATGTTGGTTTCTGTGAGTGAGCGAATCAAGGAGATAGGCATCCGGAAAGCCATTGGAGCAACGCGAAATAATATCTTATTCCAATTTCTGCTGGAAGCTGTCTTTCTGTCACTGATTGGTGGTGTGATCGGTGTGTTCTTGGGTATTGGAGTGGGCAACATGATCACCTTAGTCATGAAAAACGTCGACCCAGTTATACCCATTGACTGGGCATTTATTGGATTATTCGTTTGTTCATTTATTGGAATCGTATTTGGGATTTACCCCGCATATAAAGCTGCTGGTCTTGATCCCATTGAATCTTTACGCCACGAATAATTCCACTATCATAAATAATCTATAGACAAAATTACCCCCTTGGAAATAATCTGAGACTGAAAGGACATAAGATGAGCAAATATATTAAGTTTGGAGAGGACGTTGATGGATATAACATCCCAGTACTCAATGAACGCGAGATCAGGGCAACTGCTGGATTACTCTTTCTGGTCATGCTCTTTTCAATTCAAGCTGCCGCAGGTGCAGGGAACTTTACGCCACTGAAATATTCTGTTACTTTCTTCCTGACGGACATGTTGATTCGTGTTTTTATCAACCCCAAATACTCCCCTAGCCTCATTGTAGGTAGGTGGATTGTTAGAAACCAAACCCCTGAATATGTGGGTGCTCAACAAAAGAAATTTGCATGGTATATCGGAATAGGTATGGCACTGGTGATGTTTGTCTTGATTGTCCTAGTTAACTCATACAGTCCGATTACAGGTCTCATCTGTTTTATCTGTCTCATCTTCTTGTTCTTTGAATCAGTCTTTGGCATTTGTTTGGGATGTAAATTCTACTCACTCGTCTATAAGGAAAAAGCTCAGTATTGTCCTGGCGAGGTCTGTGAAATCAAGGATCGGCAGGAGATCCAGAAAACATCAAAAACTCAATTATTGATCGTACTGGGCGCAGTTGTATATATGGTTTTGATCGTAGCGATTTTCAGTGACTTCTATAGCGTACCACCCTACGACTTATTTGGACTTGAAGGTGGCATGCACTAGATAAAAATTTCACAGTGCCAAACAAAAAAGAGCCCCAATCAATTGATTGGGGCTCTTTTTTGGACATAGAGCTTGTCGAAATGCCCAATATCCATCATGCAATACCTGAGGTTTCGACAGGCTCAACCTCCCAGCAAGACTAATACGCCTTTGCAAAGATCACTTGCTGTGAACTTTCTAGACCTGTATAGATACACTTTCCAGTGCCTTCAGGTTGATCAAAAGGAATACAGCGAATCGTGGCTTTGGTTTCGTTCTTAATCTTTTCTTCAGTCTCAGCTGAGCCATCCCAGTAAGCTTTTAGAAAGCCGCCCTTGGTTTCAAGAACCTCCTTGAATTCATCCCAGGTTTCAACCGTGTGGGTATTTTCCTCGCGAAAATCCAAAGCACGTTGAAAAAGTTCATCCTGAACAGTCACAACCTGTCCACCAAGAAAATTGACCAACTCATCTAACTTGATGAAATGTTTGGATCCTGAATGACGAATAGCAACTACTGCCTGCTCTTTTTCTACATCTTTAGGACCAATTTCAACCCGCATGGGAGCTCCACGCATTTCCCACTCATTAAATTTGAACCCAGGTGAACTCTTTTCGTCATCATCCACAAAAACTCGAATGTCCACCTTACGAAGATCAGCTGCCAGAGCATTAACCTTATTCATGACCAACTCCTTGGTGTCATTTCTAAAGATAGGAATGATGACCACCTGGTAAGGAGCAACTTTAGGAGGAAGGATCAAGCCTTTATCGTCACCATGGGACATGATAAGACCACCTACGAGGCGAGTACTGACACCCCAACTGGTGGCGTAAACAAATTCCTCCTTGTTGTCCGCATTCTGAAAGGTGACTTCAAAAGCTTTGGCAAAGTTCTGGCCCAAATAGTGACTGGTTCCTGACTGGAGCGCTTTTGTATCACGCATCATTGCTTCGATGGAATAGGTACTCACTGCACCTGCAAACTTTTCTGATTCTGACTTTTTACCAGTGATCACAGGCATTGCCATATAATCTTCAGCAAAAGTCCGATATACCTCCAGCATTCTCAGGGTCTCTTCCTGCGCCTCTTCAGAAGTAGCATGAGCTGTATGACCCTCTTGCCACAAAAATTCTGTTGTCCGGAGAAACAAACGGGTGCGCATTTCCCAACGAACCACGTTAGCCCACTGGTTGATCAATAAGGGAAGATCACGATAAGATGAGATCCACTTTTTATACATATTCCAGATAATGGTTTCTGAAGTAGGACGCACAACGAGAGGTTCTTCTAATTTTTTTCCACCACCATGTGTGACCACAGCCACCTCAGGCGCAAAACCCTCGATATGCTCAGCTTCTTTATGCATGAAGTGTTCAGGAATAAACATGGGGAAATAGGCATTTACATGACCGGTGTCTTTGAACATCTGATTAAGAATGTTCTGAAAATTCTCCCAAATAGCATAGCCATAGGGCCGAATGACCATTGTTCCTTTTACAGGACCATAGTCTGCCAGCTTAGCCTGTCGCACTACATCAGTATACCATTTTGAAAAATCTTCGCTCTGTTTTGTTACCCCTTTTGACACAACGGGCACCCCTTCTTTTTCACCCTGAACCGTTGATTCGGAACAGCGCAACAATCATAACATGAAGACCCCTCTGAGACAATGGGGAAAAAACAAAACCCGGACATTGAGGTTCTCGAAATGTCCAATACTTGCACCGGCTATAGAAAGAGACTTTATGAACTCCTTGACCTATAAAAACTCTATCCTTCGACGAGCTCAGGAAGACGAGCTTAAATGTAATATGGAGGCAAAGTGTGACCTCGCGCAAAACACGCTTCTCAATGGGATTCAAACCTTGTCTTAAACACTAGCAAATACTACAATACGAGCTGGAAGGAAAGGGATGTTTCGATCAAAATAGCTAGCCACATACTACTCCTATTAAGCCTGGTAATTTTGGGTCACGCTTATCCACAGCAGGAGACTCAAAAATTCGATCGATCCGTACAGGGACGCCCCTTTGATCTTGAAGAAATTCAAACAGATCTCAATTCAAAGGAACTATCGATTTCCTCTGGGGATACTCCGTTCTGGGTCCGATCGGGCGAGCTCACTTCTGATACGCTTTATTACGGAATCGGTAAATCAGTTGTATCACAAGAAGAAGCCGACAATGATGCACGCCTCCACTTTGCCCAATATGTTGAAGTCAGTGTGCAAAGTATAGCCGTGCAACAGATTGAGGAGAATAAGGATCGTCTGGAAGAAAACTATAGCTACGAGTCTCTGGTTTCTACCAACATGAATCTACGGGGTGTAAAGATTTCAGAGCGATATTTAGGTGAAGATTCAACATTCTTTAGTCTGATTAGTTATGGTAAGTCTGAATACCATGCTTTGGTTACTCAGGAGATTCAAATTTCATTAGAAACTGATATAAGGAAACAAGAGCTCGCGCATCAAGCCAAAGAAGCCTTAAGTGCCGACTCCCTTCGTCATAAGATCACTATGGATAGTCTCGCCCTCAGTCGTAAACAGGCAGTGATTGATTCACTAGATCATATTCTCGCCATGGAGGAATCCAGACTGCGACAACATGAGGAGCGAATTGATTTGATCAAGAACCGCCATGCTTCATTCCTCAGGATTAAGCCTCGCTACCAATTGATTGATGTACCTAGTGCCGGTATCCCAAACTCATGGATATACTTCTCGAGTCGCTGGAATCCTGACACTGAAAATATTCGGCAACTGAAGGCTGGTGCTTCGATCTGGTTGTTGAATGCTGAAACAAATATTTGGGCGACTGATGCCATTGTTGATCAAGGAGATTTATCATTAAAATTACAGCTACTCCCAGAGAGAGGTGAGATATACCCAGTCAGTTTGGCAATAGGCTGGGTCAACTACTTAGACACTATAAGTGATCAGATACATTTAAAAGAAGGTCGAGTGTTTGATGGATTGATAAATCTTGTTTACAGCGATTCCAGTGAAAACCCCAACCATCGTCAATCCACATTTTTTGTGACCGCTACTATAGGTGTTCCACAGTACAATAATCATCTGTCTATTTATGTAGATAAGCGAAAAGTGTCTCTGGCTAGTATTTGGTACCCATTCCCACGTAATATGGGTGATGCTATCAGTATCATTAATCAGATCGATGTGATTCGCGCCAAACCCTACAGGAATCGATTTGATGATGCTTTGCAGTGGCAGTTGGGATTAAGGCTGATTGCTATACCAGATCGCTTTGCCACCATGGTAAGCTATGAGGATCATGAAGTCTGGATGTTGAATTTCGAATTTCAGTATTAAAAATCCTTATCAAGCATTAACAATTCTGACTGAAGAAGAGGGTAGATACCGAGTCGACGCCAGCTAGCGCGAAAGGTCTCTTCATCCTTTGGCGTGCTATTCCCACCCATCTCATTCCCATCATAGAACAATACAAAGTCTAAATTGATCGTATCGTACTCTCTATCAAATTGTTTAACCATCTTATTTGCAGGTATCATGATTCTGCCAGCAACGTTTTCTGTGTTAAATGGAATTCCTGTGAAACTGGCGTTGGGCTGAAAGGATTTATACACCAGCTCTGAGCAGACCAGTGTAGAATCTGTGAGGAAGTCAAAAT
>CAZOBQ010000048.1:0-16131 GCA_964578155.1 uncultured Lentisphaeria bacterium | reverse complement strand
ACTCGAGATTTTCATTCTCGCAACAGGAGTTCAATTCTCCTAGGGATCACAAAAAGCCCGGTCATTTGATCGGGTTTTTTTGTATGCTTAATTTTCAATTAAGGCGATATTGTAGTGATCATGTTGAATCTTTATAAACGAATACAAAGATATTTTGGTACGCTTAGAGTCGAGGAAATTCTTGGACTAACCTATCTATTACTCGTTTTATTGATCTCTCTCTCCGCTAATCTATATTATTTAATCTACAAAACACACGTCTCAGTGCGAGTTGAGATTAGTGTGTTGCAGATTGGATTTACTCTCCTGTTGTTTATAGGATTCTATGGCTTGCTTTGGTTACTACCAAAAAATAAAATCATAATTATGACCCGGGATTTTAGCCCCTTCCTGATTGTATTAGCAATTTATATGAATCTCTACGACATGATCCACTTTATCAACTCAAATGACATTCACTATACTTTGCTTAGTGTTGATGCATGGCTATTTGGAGTACAGCCTACCATATGGATTGAACAATTCTATCATCCTCGTCTTACTGATTGGTTTTCATTTGCCTATATGAGCTACTACTGGATAGCACCAATCCTCCTTGCATCATTGTACCACAGAAAGCTTTACAGTGAATTCCGATTAATTATGGTGACCATGATGACAGCTTATTATATTGGGTTTTTGGGATATATCATTCTCCCAGCCGCTTCTCCATATGTAGTGATCCCTGAGCTTTACCATATAGATATATGGAAGGGAACATCATTCATATCCAAGTGGCTACAAGCTATTGTCAATTTATCACCGGATCGTGTTCGGGATGCTTTTCCTTCTATGCACAATAGCATTACATTACTCACAGTCTTTATGGCATGGCGTTATAACAGAATTATTTTTTGGGTCTTGTTGCCTCTTGCAATATCACTAGTAATAGCAACCGTATATTTACGCTACCATTTTGTAGCGGATATATTAGCTGGTTTTGTTGTGACCATCATGGCAATTTATCTTTCCCCAAAGCTTGATAATTGGTGGTATAATTGGCAAAAACGACAGGGGATCGACCCTGAGGTTGAAAAAAATTATGGAGCTTAAACTTTGAAAATTAATGATCAGATATCAGTTCTTATCATCAAATCCGAGAGAGAGATGACTGAATCCAGGGAAATTCGCCAGGTGGTCTTTGTTGAGGAACAACAAGTCGCGCCAGAGATTGAATACGATCAATATGAAGATACTTCAACTCATGTTTTGGCTCGTATTGGAAATAAGGCGGTGGGAACAGCACGTTGGCGGAAAACGGATCAGGGGTTTAAGCTTGAGCGATTTGCCGTGCTCAATTCTACCCGGGGAAAAGGAGTTGGTCTAGCCTTGGTCAACTTTGTTTTAGATCAGATTGGAGATAAATTCAAGTCCTATTTGTACTCACAGGTTTCAGCTATTGGTTTCTATGAGAAATTGGGATTTAAAGCTGAAGGGGAAATTTTCTACGAGGCTGATATTCCCCATCGGAAAATGGTATATCGGCCTGAATCGATTATTCGATTATAGCCAGGGTTTCTAGGAGCTGATACCAGCCTTTTTTATACAATAGCGTTGACATCTTTCGATAGCCAACACCATAGTCCGGGTCAAGACTTGCTTTCATATTAGCCAACCTGAATTTAGCGAATTCAGAACGATCATTTTCATAAACCAATTCACTGCCAAGATTACAGAATCCCTCTCTGATATCTGACCTGAGATCGAGGTCATTCTGGAAAAGATAAACGTGTAATAATTCGTGGGCTAGGACTGCTCTGAACAGAGTCCGTGGCAGATTCGTAAGAATATAGATGTGGCTGCTGCTTGAGATAATTTTACCATTTCGGGATTTAGTGTTGTGATCGGTAAATCCCTGCATCTCGTTTGTATAAGTCTCCGATATACTGCTTAACGTCTGACTGTCAACTAATGAGATAGGAATCTCAGATGGAAAATCATCGATGTAGTTTGACGCTAACAGTCTTTTTACATAACGTAAAGAAGATTCTATTTGATAGTCATCTATCACAGACGTGTAGTTGCAGAGACTACAAATGTGGCGTCCATCACCCAGACTAAAGCCGCCCTCTGTCAGTGGGTCACTAATTAAGCGACCGCAGGTACTGCATTCTGGGAGTTGCTCAGAGTGATAGGCATGAAAAGAGTTTCCCCACAAATCACTGAAATATTTGCCAATGAGTGGCTCCTCGCAAATATTACATTTAGCAACGACATGATCTAGGTAGCACTCCGAATGATAATGCTTGTCACCGAGCACATTATGCTGACCATCAATGGGCTCGCTACAGTAATCACATTTAGGTTGGATATGATCTCGATAGCAGCCCTGATGATAGGGTTTACCGTCAAGAATAAGGTATTCTCCAGTAATATCTTCGCCGCAATAAGTACACTGAGTTTGAGCTGAAACCTGGTTAGTTAGGATTAGGAATAGGATGAGGGATATTAGTTTAGCCTTTTGCATAATGCGCATAATATATCTTTCCAGGTATCCAATCTCAAATGAATGTCAATCTTTAATAAAATGAGCTGCATCTCCGCAAGACCAAACCCATCATTGCACACTTTCTGGTGAAAACTATATTTCTCGTACTTGAAATTAGTGGGGGGATAGAATAATAACTTTGTAGGGATATCCTGTTATGTATAAAATCCGTGAATTCGATCCACAAATTGACCAAAAAGCTGCTCATCGTATTTGGCGAGAAATCAATTGGATAGAAGATGAAGATGGTGACAATCTGCTGGATGTGTTTCTGAAAGAGGGCAGTGCCCTGGTTGCAGAATTGAATGGTAGTGCCGAGTGTCTGGTTACATCCAAACCCAGCATCCTAAAATACCAGGCGCTGGATCTAAATTTGAGTGTGGTAACATCAGTGGGCACAAGTCGGATTGCTCGCAAACAAGGATTAGCTACCAAAGTGACAGCTAAACAGATCGCACTAGATGCTGAAGCTGGTGCCATTGTGAGTACACTGGGTATCTTTGAACAAGGTTTTTATGAACAATTGGGTTACGGGAGCGGTAGTTATGAGCATTGGATCACATTTGATCCAGCAGATCTCCTTATTGACCTAAAGATCAGACCACCCAGACGATTATCCAAGGAAGACTGGAAATTGATGCATGGGGCACTCATGAATCGGCAACGACGGCATGGTGCGGTCACTTTATTGCCTGAATGCGTTGCGGAAGCAGAACTTAGTCTTCCTAAAAATGGCTTTGGCTTGGGATATATGGATGAATCAAGCAATGAGCTAAGTCATTTTTTCTGGGGATCCATTAAGGAAGAGAGTGGCCCCTTACCTATCAGGATCATGGCATATCAGAACTTTGACCAATTTTTGGAACTCATGGCGGTGATCAAATCTCTTGGAGATCAAATTCGCTTGGTAAAAATGCGTGAACCGGCTGGTATCCAGATGCAGGACCTCATTCGGAATCCTTTTCGACCTCGAATAACGACAGAGAAATCCAATTTTGAGCATAAAAATCTAGCCACATCCTACTGGCAGACACGTATTTGTGATGTAGAAGCATGTGTGGGAGCAACTCGACTAAATTCAGGCTCTGTTGAATTTAATTTAGAATTAAGCGACCCCATTGTATCTCTGTTGGATTCAGATTCAATGTGGAGAGGTTGTGCCGGAAACTACTCGGTTAACTTGGGGCTTGAATCTAGTGCAAAGCGGGGATTCGAAAAAGAGTTGCCAACTCTTACGGCCAGCATTGGTGCCTTTACTCGTTTGTGGCTGGGAGTGGGCTCAGCGACAGGTCTTTCAGTTACAGACAATCTCTCCGGACCTCCTGAGCTACTGGAAGCATTGGACAGGGTTCTCTGCTTACCACAACCACACCCGGATTGGGATTATTGATCTAATCGAGAATGTGACCTTAGACTAAGCCACTTTCTCCCGGGCCCCAAAGACGGGTGGACTTTTTGAAATAATGCCCCTTTTGATCTGATACGCTCTCCACCAAGTATCGATTTTCGGTGTCAGGTACCAGACCCCCATGCATAAAAACAATCCAGCATAAATATCAATAACGTAATGGTGCCTCAAGTACACAGTAGCTGTGATAAGAGAAATTCCTATGGGGAGAAAGATCCAGAACAGCACTTTGTGAAATCTCCAAGCCATACCAAGAGTGAGAAAAGTTATAGTACAATGTAAAGATGGGAATGCTCCCCGAGATGATGAGGCACTAATATTCACTACTTTTCTAGCACTCTCAGAAATGAGTGAAGTTCCCTTAAATATATTAATCGTATATAGATCAGCCAGTGCTAGCCGGGGTGGTGCCGCAGGCAACAGGATGTACAATATATAGCCACCATAATAGCACAACATCATGGTGAGCATAACGGTGCGAAATTGACGATCTTCCTTCTTATAGTACATAAACATGACCAAAATGACAGTAATCCAGAAATAATTCATATAGGCAAAGGACAGCCAGTCTGTAATCCAGGGTTGATAGAACTTTTCAGCCCATACCGTAGGTGAAACCCCAAACATCCATTCATCGATGGCATTAAGCTGGAAATGAACATCATTGGGATTAACAAAATGGATAGTGTCATGCAGGTTTGTATAGATCGCAATTGCGAAGATAAAAGGTGCAACTTCTCTAATAAATTTAAAGATCCTCTTCTCAGGTCGAAACCAAAGATACCAATAAAAAATCAGCATGAGCAAAAGAGTTACAATGATGCGCCAGATTCCGCCCTCGATCTTGATTGAGGCTTCATTGGCTGCAGTGTAAAAATACCAATTTGCTTTGAGCGTGATAAGGATGGAGGGAATAAGAAAGACTAGAAAGATGACTTCCTCAATTCTCAAACTTTGTAAACGGCGTTTCCAGATTTCCATATTCAAATTATTTCCTGAGTTTCATTATTTAATCTGCTAACACAAATTTTTAATTGCTGGGGATTTCCACAATGTTGAGTACGCCAAGTGAGGCTAATGCGAAGATCGAGCATCCCAGAACTGCTCCTGCCCCTACTGCCAAAATAGTTTTTCTGTGGGAAAGGAGCATCACTCTGGCGAGAGCCATACCAGTCCACACTCCTCCTGCAAACGGAAGGGCGGTAATCGTTAGCGGTCCAAGCCAGCCTAAGCGAATGAGACGGGCAGTCCATTTTCCCTGCTTTAGATGAAGCTGAACACGTTCGGATCGGTTCTTTATAGCTTGAGACCATTGGAAGCGATCAAGTGACCAGGCAAAAGCGTAATCGACAATGGCCATAAGTACAAATTCACTCAAGATAACTATGATTGAAATCTTAAGGACACTCAAACCTAAAACCAGTCCCAAAGGAAAGGCAGCCTTCTTGCCCAGTAAGTATTGTGCAATGAGTACGGATGAACCTGCAATAATTTCCTGAGGGATCAGCTTTGCTCTTCCTCAACCTGTTTAACAACCATTAAGCGTTGATAAGCGGTATAGTTGGTTCCGATAGCCAGAACGATGATGGCTAATTGCATAATTATTTCAGAGCCCCAATATTCCACGCCGAGAGGGTTCAATATTGCGGCTAATGATAGGATGACAAAACGTTCAAAACGCTGCATAAAGCCCACTAAGCGATCCACGCCTAAAGACTGTGCTCTGGCACGGACATAGCTCACCATCATAGATCCCATGAGAGCCAGGAATGACCAGAAAAACATGGGACTATCTCTGAAATGGAATGTAATCCCCATAAAGACAAACATCTCAACATAGCGATCCAAGCTAGAGTCCAGCGTTGCACCAAATTTACTGGAACGCTCACCGAGTCGAGCTACCGTACCGTCGAGGGTATCTAGAATCCCACTTAGGAGTAGTAGGATACCTCCTGTGGCGCTGTGTCCGAGGAGGAAAAAGAAAGCAGAAATCATCCCGACGGCGAATGCGACAAGCGAAATCGTATTCGGGTTTTTCCCCATCAGGGGTGTTCTGGCAACAATGGCTTTGACAACATTGTAGTAGGTGTCAACAAGCCCTTCTCTCAAATGCATGAGAACCAGGGATATCTATTCATAACTGTCATAATATTCATGTCCCACGTGGGTTATCAGCTCTTCGCCCATCATCCACCTTAAGGTGTTTTTAAGTTTTGTGAGTTGGATAAATATATCATGCTCGGGATAGAGTTCGGGGGCCACCATAGGCGCTTTAAAATAGAAGGATAACCACTCCTGAATGCCACGCATATTATGGCGAAGAGCCAGATCAGCGAATAATACCAGATCTAGAACTATGGGTGCAGCCAGTATGGAATCCCGACAGAGGAAATTAACTTTAATCTGCATCTTGTAGCCCATCCAGCCAAAGATATCTATGTTATCCCAACCTTCTTTCTCATCTCCACGAGGGGGGTAATAATTGATCCGAACTTTATGGTAAAGGTCCTTATATAGATCAGGATAAGTGTCAGGCTGGAGGATGTAGTCGAGAGCTCCCCTTTTGGAAACTTCTTTTGATTTAAACGACATTGGATCATCAAGTACTTCACCATCTCGATTCCCCAGAATGTTTGTTGAGAACCAACCTTCAACGCCGAGCATCCTGGATTTTAATCCCGGTGCCAGGATGGTTTTAATCAGAGTTTGACCTGTCTTGAAATCCTTACCTGCGATGGGAAGTCCTTCTGACATGGCCAGCTCCTGGATAGCCAGAGTGTCCACAGCCAAATTGGGTGCTCCCATTAAAAATGGGACGCCACTTTTGAGTGCGGCGTAGGCATAAATCATACTGGGAGCAATTAGAGGATCATTGTTCCGCATGGCAGCTTCAAATTTTTCTAAACTGCTATGGATATCTGTGGGTTCAATATAGGCTTCAGTACTTGCACACCAGATCATGACATCTCTGGTGGTTCCATTGGTCTCCCTGAACTGCTTGATGTCGTCCATGAGCATTTCAGCCAAATGCATTTTTGAGGGTGCAGATTTTTTATTTGGGCCATCAATGTTTTTCACATATTCATGGTCAAAGACTGCACTCATAGGTTTTACTTTTTCGAGAGCTTCTCTCGCTTGTTCCAGATCTTGAGGGCTTAATACCTGGGCGTTAGAAGCAGCCTGAAAAGCATCCTCCTTAAAAATATCCCAGGCACCAAAAACCAGGTCCGTTAATTCTGCAAGAGGGACAAAGTCTTTGATCTTTGGATTGCGCTCTTCCGTACGTTTCCCAAGTCGGATTGTGCCCATTTGTGTCAAGCTCCCAATAGGTGGAGATTGATTATTTATGATGGCATCGACACCAGCAATAAATGTTGTTGAGACAGCTCCTAATCCAGGTATAAGTACGCCCAGTTTCCCCTTTGGTGCTTTAGAATCCAAAACAAACTCCTCTTATATATATAAACTAATCAATAAAAAATAATGGCGCAAAATGTAACCTACTCTGTAAGTATTTCAAGCTGTGGATTCGTACTTGTAATCCATGAATTTCCCCTAAAACTCAGTAAACACTCCATTGCACTAGTTCTAACTACAACTATATTTTCTGAACACAATTCAGGTGGGGAAACAACTCGGGAGACTGTCGATGCAACGCCATACTATATTCATATTCAGTATCAGCATAGTCATATTTTTAAGTGCCTGTAGTTCACAAAAAGTGGGTGTTTATGATGATCTGAGTAAGAATAAAATGGAAAAATCTTTTAGTCGGTATATGGGTACACCCTATAAATGGGGTGGAACCGAGCCTGGACGAGGTGTGGATTGTTCTGGATTTACATCAGGTGTTTATCGTGACCAGGGCATCATCATTCCACGTACTTCAAGAATGCAATACACAGTAGGTGATGAAGTAGCCAGAGATGAACTCCAGTATGGTGACCTGCTATTCTTTGATACGCTGGGGAAGGGTATCAGCCATGTGGGAGTATATAGCGGCAGCAATAAAATGGTGCACGCCAGTTCCAGTGCCGGAGTAACCAGCACGTCCCTTGGCACAGACTATTGGAAGAAACGATATATCGGAGCACGTCGCTTGACAGGATCTGATCTCAGATCCGGAGAGGTCAGCGGTGAACTACATCTCCTACCCAAAGCATACCCGTTAAGAGTGCGTCGTCTTGTGGATGTACCTACGGCCGATATCATTGAGAATCGATTCATTGGTTTAGATATTCAGAATGATGCTGAAGGGAATCTACGGGTTGCCAGCTCCATCAGTATCTGGAATCATTGGGAGTGGGGAACTGAATTTCAAGTAAACCAATTCCTCGGAGATGATATTGATGCCTTTGGGTTTGAATTACCTTTTGTGAGCACCAAATTTCGCATTTGGGACCAGAAAGGTAAGATCGTTCCATCCCTGGCAGTTGGTGCGGAGAGTACTAGTCGCAACTGGACCGTGACCAATGATTCAACCAGTCTTGTTGAAAAACAATGGAGCCCTCCTCATAATGCATATGTCGTAGCAAGTTATAAATATGATCGCTTCAAAAAGTTACACTTGGGGCGGGGTCGTATGAGTGGTGGACTTGCTGTAACAGATTTGTTTGCTTATCATGACACATCTGCCACTTATGATGGTTTTCAAGATGTCTTTCTCTTTTTTGGGGTTGAACAACAGATCACACGACGATTAATGACCACGCTTGAATTTGACCACATTTTTTTAAAGGATATTGGAATTACCTGGAATATGGGCTTCCAATTTGCCCTTAATAACACATCAAGTATCGCCTATACCTGGCGGAATATTGGAGCTCAGGCACGTTCACAGGAACGTGCCATGCAATTCAGCTATATCTTAGAATATTGATAGGAGAAATGGATGCCTTTTCGCTGGAGACCAGATGGAACTTTTGTAAAGAACTTGTCCAACACAAGACGGATCATGCCCTTTCTCATGCGAGGACGTACTGAATCAACGGTTTACTACGAGCAGCATGTTGAAGTGGAGAAGGCCTGGAAATACGTCGAAGAGTTTCGGAAAAAAAGTGGATTGAAAGCAAGTATCCTACATTTTATTATCTGGAGATCGGCTCAGGTTCTCCATGAACGTCCTGCTCTGAATCGTTTTGTCGCGGGACGCCGAATTTATCAGCGAGATGGTATTTGGGTCAGTTTCTCCATGAAGAAGGAAATGAATGATGATGCCCCGCTGGTGGTGGTAAAAAAGAAGATAGATCCAAGTTGGACATTTGAAGAAACTGTCAGACATATACAGGGTGGCATTGAAAAAGGTCGTGAAGGTGGAAAATCCACTTCAGATAAGGAAATGGATCTAGTCTTTAAACTTCCCTACTTTCTGGTCAGTTTCTTTGTCTGGTTGTTGAAAACGGTGAATCACTTCGGCTGGTTACCTAAATCGCTTATTGATGCTGATGAGTTGAATGGAAGTCTCTTTATCGCAAATCTGGGCAGTCTTGGATTACAACCAGCCTATCATCATCTCTATAACTGGGGTGATATTCCCATCTTTATGGCTTTGGGAACCAATGAACCGCGCATGGCACTGGATGAGCGGGGAAGACCTGCTGTAAAAGATATGATGACCATTCGCTATAGCTTTGATGAACGAATCAACGATGGCTTTTATAGTATTAAGGCATTGGAGCTATTGAAAAACCTGGTGGAAGATCCAGAGATGGAAATTGATATGGAACCTAAGGATTCTTTACCTGAAGAAGCGCCGGGAGTCTAACCTTCGTCATGCTGAGCCTGCCTTCTGTGGCAAAGCTCGTCTTCCTGAGGCTGAACGAAGTGAGGGGACTCGAAGGATAGAGCGAAGTCTGGTCGAAATCCGTGATAAACAAAATCAAACAGTGGACATTTCGATAAACTCAATGTCCTAGAATAAGTTTATAAGGAGCAACCCATGCAACACAATAACTGGCAATGTCCAAAATGTAAAAACAATGAATTTGAAACAGATCAATTTGCAGCTACCGGGGGTGGCCTTACAAAGATATTCGATATCCAGAACAAGAAATTTACCACTGTCACTTGTACACGATGTAAGTATACAGAGATCTATAAAGCTAGTAAAGCCAGTACCCTGGAAAATGTCTTTGACTTTTTTACGACTTGATATATTAATTATCTTTAAACTCATTAACCCAAGAATGCCCCAAACTCATTCATGAGTATTGATCTAAACAAAGTTTTCGACCTGAACCGTAATGTCTTTATCGAGGCCTGTGCCGGTGCGGGTAAGACTTGGCTCTTGTCTAAACGTTATGCGGCTATCATGGATGACTTTGCTCGTCAGTTGGCCGAGAATCCACAGGCTCAAGTCCAAGATGCTTCAAATATTCTAGTTATTACCTTTACCCGTAAGGCAGCCGCAGAAATGTCAGGACGTATCTATGCTGACCTAAATCAACTATTAGAAGATAAAGCCCTAGATCACGTACCTGACAAATTTGGTCAGCACCTCAGGCAAGCACCGCAAAACTATAAGATGCATTTACGCTCCACCTATTCCAGAAATGCTATCTCAACCATTGATTCGTTTTGTACTCAAATATTGAGAGATCAAGCTGAGGGATTAGACGATATTGACCCGGAATTTCGGATTCAGGATGAGGCAGATACTCAGCGGATGGAATTGGAGACCTGGGAAAACTTCCTCCGGGAACGTAGTCGCAATCAAGATGAAGACCTGAAAATTCTACTAAACTACCTCTCTGAATATCATCTCACTCAATATGTGAAAAAGTTTCTAGCCCATGCCCAATTAATGACGGACTGGCTCGAACATCATAAGTCACATAGCCCAAGTGAATTAGAAGAGGAGTTCAAGCAGAATCATCCACTCCCAGATTCCCTTCAGAGAATCAATCAACTTCTTCTTAATCTGGTAGTGAGTCTCCCTGAGTCTGAAGAGATGCTCAAACCTGAAAGCCCCCAATACACCAGATTAGTAGAACTGAGAGCTTTTCTCAATGAATCACCCGAAGATGTATATCTATATGAGCTGAATATTGTCCATCATGTTCGTCAAATTGGACTAAAGAGTAATGGGAATGAATATCACACCAATCCACAGGTACATGGAACAGTATGGCCAAAAGAATGGGTGGGGGAGATAAAAGCAAGACTTCAATCTTTCTTGGATGAATTACCCGGGTTGATTCCTTTTGACAACCTTATGTATGATATCCCAAGCAAATGGGACTTGGAAGCCTGTACAGTTCACCATCATCTGGCAAAATTCTTCCTGAATTACTGGGATGTGTTGAATCAAAGACTTAAACGGGAAGGCGTCCTCAGTTTCAACGAGGTGATCATCCAAACGCATCAGCTTCTCCAAAATCCTTCAATAGCTGCTCATTACGGACAACGATTTAGTCATATCCTTTTTGATGAATTCCAGGACACCAACGATCTCCGCTGGGACATCGTTAGACTGATCGCTCAAAATGGCCAGGCAGTCTTGCGTGACCGTGGACTCTTTATCGTAGGTGATACTAAACAATCCATTTATCGCTTTAATCAGGCTGATGTCCAGGTCATGAATCGGGTTGAGAGCACCATTAAATCTGGCGGAGGATTGACCCTGTATGCTGACGAGACCTTTCGTTCATCTAGGCAATATGTGGATACGGTGATCAATCCGCTGATAGGTGCAAGTTTTCCTTCATCAGAGGAAAAAGATGATCTGGAATTGTTTGAAACTTACTTCAAACGGACCTCAGTCTCTGAGCATAGTCTCTTGTCTGAAAAACAGCATCAGCTCAGTCGATGTGAGTTTAATGTGGTATGGGAGGACGAACATTCTAAGGGGATGAAGTCTGATATCTATCATACTGCTGATCTAGCGCAAAACTGGCTCACATGGATAGACAAAAATTCGGTTCCTGCTGACGATGGTCCTTCTGTAGGTATTCTACTTCGATCATTCACTCATATTCTGGATTATATTCGTATTTTTACAGCAAAAGGCTTAGACTTTGAAGTCTTATCCAGTAAAGGACTCTTTCAACAGCAAGAGAGTTATGATATTTACCATCTACTCAGTATCCTGATCAATCCATTCGATGATCTAGCCCTGGTAGGTGTACTCCGGAGCCCTTTCTTCGTTATGACCGATGCTGAAATCCAAGAGCTTAGAGAATTGGCAGGTGAGCATACTAACAGTGGTTGGCTCTGGATTAGCCTCCTGAAAAGCAGGGCTAATATTGCCAAAGAAATACAGCGTTGGCAAACTGCGACTGCAAGAGAACCTGTAGATCGTCTAATTTCCCAAATTATTAGTGACAATGAAAGACAACTAGGTTGGATATCAGAAACAGGAGGGAATCTCCGCTTAGCCAACTTGAATCGTCTCATTCATTCAATTCACCAACTTTCCCTGGATGGATTAGGTCTTCGGGAAATTCATGAATATTTTAAATTTCAGATTCAACACGGTGATGCCTCACAGGCAGAACTACCCGGTACAACACGTATCCAAATTCTATCTATCCATAAATCCAAAGGCCTGGAATTTCCAGTAGTCATTTTGCCCAATCTCCAATCTCCTGCTAAAAATGAAACCAGCGGAATTTATCTGGGGCAGGATGAGGGGAAGTGGCAGGCTGGAATAACCATAGACACACTGAGAACCAGCCCCAAAACCTGGTTGTATGAACGCATAAAGGCACGTACAAAAGCAGAGGAACTGGCTGAAGATAAAAGGCTATTCTATGTAGCCATAACCAGAGCTCGCTACGGTATAAGCTTTGTGGCCAGAATCAATCCAAAAACTCAACCTGGAATTAATACATGGTGGAAACGTTATCTACAAACAGTTTTTGATCTGGAATTGGATAAGGATGCTATTCAGAGTGATCCGAGATTAGTTCAGGCCGACTGGGAAGACCGCTCCACATCAGAAATGATCTATGACCTGACTCTGGGCTCTGATTTATTGCAGAGCAATACACTTAAGCCACCAGTTGCAGATATAAAAATTCAGCAAAGTTCTTCGGTGGCAAGTTCCTTTATCTACGAGGAGATATCCCCTCACAGTATCATGAAATGGATGGATCCAAAGTCTTATCCTGATAGTGATGAGAAGAAGATTGGCGAAGATCACGGGGAAGATAGCACGCCAAAGAAATTTGGTACCTTATTGCACCGTGTCATGGAAATGTCCTGGTTTGATCAAGAAAAATATGCTGATGATATCCAGCTTTTCCTGGAGAGTCTAGAGGTTACCGATAAAGATGAGCAAAAGCTATTTCTCTCAGATCTTGATGAATGTCTATCAATATACCGTGATAGTGATTTAGCAGAAAAAATGGCAGAACTAGCTGATTCCCATAAGCTCCCGGAACTGCCTGTATTCGGATATTTACAGAGTGACTCTCGCGTCTATAAGGTTTCTGGAATTATTGATCTACTCTATCGGGATGGTGATGATTGGGTGGTTTTGGACTATAAGTCAGATAAAGAACTTCCAACCAATCCTGAGCAGAAAGAGTATGCCTACTGGTACCAAATACAGACCTATTTGTGGATGTTGAAACTACTGTATGGGATTGAAGCTCGAGGTGAATTGTACTTTAATCGCTTTGATCAGATCGTTTCCATAGACTATGATGAAGATCTTTACTTTTCCAGACTAGCAAAACTAGAACACGGAAATGGACTCAAACCCGTATTGCCATCCAAAACAGAGCTCAAGACTAACATACATCAGATACTCAAGGGTTTAGACCCACAATCATATGTAGTTTTGATCGAGCCTACAAAAAATAGTGGTGAACGATTGATTCAAGCCATGGCTCATGCCGGATTGAATCGGCCAACATATCAGGTTATGACTCTAAATGAGTTGCGTAAGCTGACTGAACCTGAAGGTAGGAGATTGACCCCATATCTCACACGACTAGCGGTTGCCAGTTTACTGGGAAGGGACCTCAAGTGGGGAGTTATCAATCGCCTGGGAGCCGCTTTCTATAGAGCAACCCAGGGTGAGGAGGTCATCTCCTCAAAAGAAGCCCTCTATGAGAAATTTATTGCTTGGTGTGACCAACATAAGATCCTGCTTCCAGGAAAGAGTAGTGAGTTTGCGGGCTTGCCCGAAGACACAAAGATCATCATTGACTCCATTCATTCAACGGCTCCTTCTGATTATCATTTTTTAGCGCAGCTGGCTGAGAAACATGAAACCATCTTTTTAAATCCCATGGAAGATGGGCAAGCATCAGCTGGGTTTAACATGTCTATCAGTGAATGGGCAAACCAAAATGAGATGCCCGGTAATCTAGCGAAACACAGCTACACTCCCTGTTTTTCTGTTCATGAAGAAGTCTTATTGAGCGCTCATCATATTCAAGATCTTCTCACCCAGGGTGTAGCACCCTCTGATATTCTGGTGGCTGTTTCCTCCATGGAACGCTATATCCCATCAATCAAAAGAGTTTTTGATGACCTGGGAATTTCAGTTCGTCTGGGTAAACGTGAACCGGTGATGGAACGCCCTGTGACCCATTTGGCATTTGCTCTGATTCAAGGACGTTTAATGCGTCATCTGACTTGGGACATGGCTATGTCAGTTTGGCTTCATCCACTTGTTCTTCCATCTGGAACCGAGGGGAACGATCGATTACGTCTAGACATTGAAGCTCGTAAACGGGGTGTCACCCTGCTAGATGAATCATTAGTTGAGAGCCTGCGATCAGATAAACTGAAACTGGTAGCAAAAGACTTGCTGGCATTTGTTTCAAAAGGGTGGCGTGGTGGAAGAAAGGGTTCACTGGCTGAAGAAATCGATTGGCTGAGCCAAGGCTTAAACGATTTTCAATTTACCCATCGATTGCAACCTGGGAGCGTCGCCTCCAAGGCATATACCTCATTAAAGAATGCCATTAATGGCATCAGGAATGATTGGGATCGATATCTGAAGCAGAAGGGTAGCCTCAGTGATTTAAATCGAGAAGTACGGGAGCGCTTGAAGGGGGTAGAAGTCGCTTCAGCTCAACAGGGTTTTGGAGTGGACGTGATCTCCATACTTGATACACTGAACCTGAAGAATAAGCATTTGCTGGTTATGGGATTAACGGAAGGCCAGTTCCCACTGACACCAGACAGCAATCCCTATTTAAAACAAGCTGAGCTAAACCCCTGGTTCCTAAATCTATATTTATTCAAGGAGTGGCTTGAGCGTCCATTTGGGAGCTTGCACTTGACTGCGCCCCACCGCAATGTTGATGGTGCCAGTTTAGAGGTCAGTACTTTCTGCCAGTACTTGATCAAAACCGAGTATCCTAAGCTACCCATTATCAGTCGAGATCAATATTTGCACTACCTGGCAGGTAAATCCATTCCAGAGGCGAATTCAAATTATCAAGATCGGCATAATAAATTACTGACAAATGCTGGCAAAGGTGAATGGTATGGTAAGCTGACACCACATGATCAACGTTCGTTTGATCAGATTTCAGCCTCAGCCTTCGATGAATTGATCAAATGTCCGCAGCGTTATTGGTACAGCCGGAAACTAGGTCTTGAACCCGCAGAAACTGACATTGCTGAGCGCCATGAGATCGAAATCGGCAATCTGGTTCATCAGGTATTGGAGAAATTCGGAAAAGCGGGTGGCTTTCTACTGGTGAATGAGGATATGAATACTGCGCTTGATAAGCTGGAAGCAATAACGATCCAGCATCTCGAAGACAAAGAGGTGAATCCTGAGGCAGACTTGTTGGATAGCAAGTGGAGTGAATTGTATTTCAAGAATTTCCGTGATCCTGAACAAAATTTGCTCGCTGCCATGCTCCAGATTGAGGCAGACTCACTCTCCTCATATAACGATATTGGACTTCATGAACAAGCCTTTGGATACAATGATAAACCTGAGTCCTGGTCATCCATTGATATCGCGAATGAATCCTTAAGTTTGTCACTACGGGGAATAATTGATCGTGTCTTTATTGCTGGTGACCATGTTTGGGCTACTGACTATAAGACTGGTAAGGTTGACATGAAGGACAGTCGGGAATTTTGGACCAGTCAGATGCTTTTTTACTATCTGGTATTAAAATCTCGTTTTCCTGATAAAGAGGTTATTCTCACCTATGAGCAAGTGAAAGCATTCAAAGAAAATGCAATAGGATTCAAAGGTTATATAGGGGACATCGAATCT
>CAZOBQ010000047.1:0-16139 GCA_964578155.1 uncultured Lentisphaeria bacterium | reverse complement strand
TTTGGAATATATAAAATATCTCCAATTACAGCTAAACCATGTAAATCTGGTGGATCAAAACCTAAAAGTGAATTCAATGGATATTTTATTTTCTCCCAGGCAAATAGACTACTCCCTGAATGCAGGATAATGTCCCCTGATTGTCCTAATTCAGAACTACCTGCGACAAAAACATGTGCACCATTGGAGCTTCCTGTGATATGAGAAAAGTTTGATTCTAGGTAAGAATAATCCCGAGTAAAACCTGAACCATCATAGTGAATGATAGTACCATCATGCCCGGCAAAATAAACATTTTCTGATGACGTGCCCCAGATTGTAATAACCTGATTAAATTGTCCATAGCCCGCATGCCATAGCCTTTTGAATGTACTCCCATCGAAATGGATGATATCCTCACCATTCACAAACCAGACATCATCTGGACCAAAGGCAAAGACATTCTTAAGGGTTGTATTATCATAGGCTACATGAAGACTCCATTCGCTACCATCCCAATGAACTGCATTGTACCAGAGCAACTGCGTATTCTCACCAGAAGAGTCCACTTCTTCTACACGAATTCGACCTACTATCCAGATATCATTCTCGTTGATTATTGCTGCATCTCGAAGATCGCCACCGTGTGAACCAATTGTATCAAGAACCCAAGTAAACTCATGACTAGTTGAATCCATGCAACAATCTTGGGAGTCTGGGCCGCAAAGATAGTAACCTTCATCGCAGACCACTGGGTCGAGATCGTCGGGGGGACTTGGACAGCCTACCAGGAGAAGGAGTAGTATTGGAGGTGTGATTTTCATAATTTATTAAAAGGTACTCGATTTGAGTATTATTTCAAAGGCATAGAAGAAATCAATATCTATGGTAATCTGGGGCTAAAAAATGCTGTCTTTTATAAGACCTTACTTTAAGCCTGAGATTAATACAAGTATTTGATACTGCTCAATTATTTTGTAAATGTGACGTTCGACAAATTAGGCATGCAATTTGCCTTAACCAAGGGAGCTGGAGGAGTTTATGGATAACCTCAATGTACGTGATTTTATGACAAAAGATTTGATCGTTTTCAAACCATCAATGGATATTTATTCTGCTATTGATGTGTTGGTCAAGTCTGAAATCTCCGGAGCTCCAGTCGTTGATGATAATGGCAAGTTAATCGGTATCATTTCTCAAAAAGACTGTCTGAGAATTCTTGCCAATGGTGTTTTTCATAATGCTCCAGCTGGTCCTGTGAGCGAGTATATGACCGAAGCTGTGATGAGTATTGATCCTGGCATGGATATTTTCACGGTGGCTGATCTCTTTTTGAATAATGTCTATCGTCGTATCCCCGTTGTTGAAAATGGTGTTGTTGTTGGACAGGTTAGTCGACGTGATATTCTACGGGCAATTCAAAATAAGCTTACCAACACCTGAGAGACTTCAGGGACTCTGTTTGCCTATGACTCGGCTCCATTGATAAAGGCTTCTAGGTGAAACAGTCTCGGCCATATTCTTTTTCAACCTTCTTAGTTTTCTATATCCGAAAAATACATAAATCACATATTGCTCTACCAAAAAGGCCAGATATCTTGGCGCCATGAAATTAAGTATGTCTAATTTAACAATAATCAAAACAGGAGAATCCAAGTGAAGATCGGTATTCCCGTTGAAACTGTTGCCGGAGAGACCCGCGTTGCCATGGTCCCCGGAAACATCGCCGCATTTACCCGTTTGGAGCATGAGATTATTATCCAGAAAAATGCCGGTGCCAGGTCCTTCATCTCAGATGAAGAATTCAAAAAGGCCGGTGCCAGTATTGTGGATGATGCTCAATCACTCTATGCACAGGCAGATGTTGTCTTTAAGGTTCAGCCCCCCAGTGCTGATGAAGTCAAGTTGATGAAAGGTGGAGCCATCTACATGGGAAATCTCGCTCCATTAAATAACCATGATACCCTGATTGCCATGAATGAAAAGAAAGTGACTGGTTTTGCCACTGAGTTCATTCCCAGGATTTCCCGTGCCCAGAGTATGGACACACTGAGTTCTATGGCAACTTTAGCTGGCTACAAGGCCGTGTTAATTTCTGCCAATCATCTTGGTAAAATTTTCCCACTGCTTATGACTGCTGCTGGATCAATTCCACCAGCCACAACTTTTGTTTTAGGTGCAGGAGTCGCAGGACTTCAAGCTATAGCTACAGCAAAACGTCTCGGCTCCAAAGTAGAAGCCTTTGACCCTAGACCAGCAGTTGAGGAACAGGTCAAAAGCTTGGGCGCCACTTTTGTGCACATGGAAGTCCCTGAAGAAAACGTAGAGACATCAGGTGGTTACGCTAAGCAACAGTCCGATGCTTTCCTCATCGCAGAACAGAAAGCAATCGGTGCTCGACTGCCTAAAGTGGATGTTATTATTACCACGGCTCAGATCTTTGGAAAAGCAGCTCCTATCCTCATCACTGAAGACATGGTGAAAATGATGAGACCCGGTTCTGTCATTATTGACCTGGCCATTGAAGGTGGTGGAAACTGTGAACTTGCTGAAGCAGGTAAAACGGTTGTCAAACATGGCGTGACCATTGTGGGAACGCTTAATCTCCCAGCCACTCTATCTATTAACGGTAGTGCAATGTTCTCCAAGAACTTGCTCAATCTGTTCAAGAACATCTTCCAGAACGAGGATAATAGTCTCGATTTTGATGAAGAAGTGACTGCCGGTGCTTGTATTACTCATGACGGTGAAATTCGGAATGAGTTGGTTAAAAATTCTATGACTGGAGGGAATGCATAATGGAAAGTCTAATTGTATCCATCTATGTTTTCACCCTGGCCGTCTTTATCGGCTTTGAGTTGATCACAAAAGTTCCACCATTATTACATACCCCACTGATGTCGGGGTCCAACGCAATATCTGGTATTACTGTAGTTGGTGCCCTACTGGCTGCAAATGCTGATAATTGGGCCATAAGCACCATTTTGGGTGTCTGTGCCATCGTTTTTGCCATGATCAATGTCATCGGTGGTTTCATGGTGACTGATCGCATGCTAGGCATGTTCAAAAAAGATAAAAAGACTGAGAAAGGAGCCTGATGATGATCTATTTAGAACAGTTCACCTATCTCCTGGCTTCAGCACTTTTTATTATTGGATTGAAGTATCTTGGTTCGGCTAAAACTGCCCGCAGAGGTAACCAATATTCTATGATGGCTATGGCCATCGCCATTGTTATCACTTTGATAGTCTCTGGTATAGCCGGTCCTGTTCAAATCATTGTCGGTATGGTTGTCGGTGGACTCATCGGTGGTATTGTTGCCAAACGGATCGAGATGACCTCCATGCCACAGATGGTTGCTCTCTTTAATGGTTTTGGTGGTATTGCCTCCACTCTGGTAGCCTTCTCCGAATATCTTGAGCCAACCACAGTTCCAGTAACGCTTGATGTGAATGTTACCCTTATTCTCAGTTTATTTATTGGTACAGTGACACTGACAGGATCTTTGATCGCCTTTGCTAAACTGCAAGGGATTATGCCTGGTAGACCCATTGTATTACCCCTGCATCAAATTATCAATAGTATCCTGATGCTTAGTGTTATAGTCTTTGGCGTCATGTACATCATGGCTCCCGATGTACCAATGTGGCCGCTACTTATCATTGCTGCTGCTGCAATTTTTGGGGTTACCTTTGTAATTCCCATTGGTGGTGCAGATATGCCAGTGGTTATTGCTCTCCTGAATTCCTATTCAGGTTTAGCTGCTGCTGCTACGGGTTTTGTCCTCTCAAACAATGTCTTGATCATTGCTGGTGCATTGGTTGGTGCTTCAGGACTGATCCTGACCCAGCTCATGTGTGAAGCCATGAACCGTAGTCTGTTCAACGTACTCTTTGGTGCCGTAGGAACAGATGATAGTACCGGTGACGCTGGCACTGGTGGTGGTGAGCAGAAAACAGTAATCCGTTATACTGCTGAAGATGCGGCCATGATCATGGATAACGTTCAGTCAGTGATTATCGTGCCTGGTTATGGTCTCGCTGTAGCCCAGGCCCAGCACGTACTCCATGAAATGGGTGAGTTATTAACAGCCAAAGGTATTGATGTCAAATACGCCATTCACCCAGTTGCCGGTCGTATGCCCGGACATATGAATGTGCTTCTAGCTGAAGCCAATGTCCCCTACGATGTGCTATATGAAATGGATGACATCAATGATGAATTCCAGAACACAGATGTTGCCTTGATCATTGGAGCAAACGACGTGGTCAACCCATCTGCCCGCAGCAAGAAGGACAGTCCATTATATGGTATGCCTATTCTGAATGTGGATTATGCCAGGACGGTTATGTTCGTGAAGCGATCCATGGGTGCCGGTTTTGCCGGTGAAGCCAACCCATTATTCTTTGATGATAAGACCATGATGGTCTTTGGTGATGCTAAAGCAGTCGTCACCGGATTGGTAAAATCCCTTAAAGAAGAGTAAAAAATACGGAGGCTGAGGCTCTCGAAGCCTTCAAGTGTCCGATATAAGATTAATAGAAAGAGCCCTGGAATTCCAGGGCTCTTTCTATTTACTCAAACTATCAGAAATAAAAATGGAACCCAAACCCTGCTGAATATTGGTCCTGGGTAAGTTCATGATCACGGTTAGTGGTTCTGAAGTCTCCATCTTCATACTTTCTCGAATAGTGATATGTTGCCTTAACAAGCGAACGAGATAGAGTTCCCCTTACGAAAAAGGAAAGGTCTGAGTTGAATTGATACTCTGCCCCGGAGGCAAAGCTCATTATGAAAGGGCTATTTAAATCTGAGTTAAACTCATCCCAGTTTTCCACGGTGATTGGAAAGGTTTTCTCTTCTTCATAAAGATCTTCTACTGTTGAAACAGATTTCCCATAACTTTGCCCCACACTTACTGCAAAATAAGCACGTGATCTTTGCTTATCTGGGTTTCCAAATAAATATTTAACTCCTAACTGAGGAGTGAAAACTGATGTTTCAGAAGAACTTATTGTATTTGCAGTATCACTATAAGCAGAATTATCCTCTTCATAAGTATAGTAATATTCCTCACTCAATACCATAGAATGATATGATGCATTAATAAAAACACCAATCTTCTTGGATACATAAAATGTGAACTCGGGGACGACGACCACTTTGTCCCCGGAGAAAATACTAATAGAATAAGATGGGGGGTAATATGAAGAGGCAACCTTAACGAATTGTTGTGCATGGATGGGATTATAACTAAAACCAAATGAAAATCGGTTTACAGGATGTTCAATTGTCTTAATATCCTCAAGCATCCCTGGAAGCGTAAATGTCTTGCCAATATCCTCGTTCGCTTGACCCTGCTTCTTAGACTGAATCGATTTAATTACTGGCAGGATACTCTCATCCATCACTCTCTCAGAACAAAATTCACTTAGCTCCTCTGGGCTTATTTTGTAGCCATCCTCTTTTGTAAAGACCTCTCCCTTGCCCTGTAGGTATACTCTGCCAACAATTGATGTCAGCATAGGTTCTATTTTGCCTCGACCAAAATTTCCGGCGATTGAACTGGGTGAAAAGGTCTCGATTATACAGGGGAAGCCAAGACCGCTAGTCGTATATACGGTGTCTGGCGAATCAAAACTCTGGGATGATAGCATCAGGGGCAGGATAACAAATAGAAGTTTTCGCATGATTAGTACCTCTCTACATGGTTAGTTTTGTTTTGCAAATAATGGATATCGATCCACCACTTGCCACTGCTCAGGAGATCCATTTGTTTTCATTAGGACTATTTCATCAATGGTAACACATAATGGCAGGTCAACTTTATAACTTTTTAACACGCGCTCCTTTTCCGTGTTATTCAAATGACTATATATCAAGCTCAAGTGTGGTTCGTAGAGATCCTTCTCAACTTGAAGTCGTACCACTGCATGATGCCACAGTTGAATTAGGTGTTGGGTTAAGGTAACATTGAAAAAGATACTGCGAAAATATTGATCCAGCGTGCTAATACGATCCAATTCAAGGTCAAATGCTGTGAATACTTGGCTAATCTTAGTTAGTTCATTTTGTAAATGATTAATTCGTTGATCCAACTGACCCAATAATGTGATATGCGGCAGAAAAGTCGGGGCGTTCACCTCTTTTGCTATTATATCGATGGTTGATTTCAAATAACTGAATTGCGGTTCAGACGGGATCAACCAAATTGAATATCCTGCAGCTGTATTAGTATTAATAATACCCCCTATTATCACAGATATATAAATATAAGCAAAAAATAGCTCTTTACCATACATTGCAGCTATTCTATTTATCTATGCAAGTACACTTTTCTTAAAGTCTCAGAAACATTCCCCTGCAGGTCATCGATAAGGAGCTTACAAATATATAAACCGGTTGCTGCAATACCCCCATAACTTGTCATTCCATCCCAACTCACTTGCCCCCTGTGGGCGATAGCCCTTATCTGCACTGGTTCAGCGATCTTTCTGCCGGCCATATCGTAGATCATGATCGACATTAAGGCCTGCTCCACAGGAAGTTCATATCGAATGATCAGCTCATCTTGTTGCCCATCTCCATTGGGTGTAAATGGATTGGGGTCAAGTTCAATATCCAGCTGTTGTGATAGTGCTGTCAAATGTAGACTGTTTTCATAACCAGGTGTGGCACCTGATTCATTGATGCAAAGCCCCCAATTGTCTGAATCTGTCTTGGTTGTCCGAATCCGTTCTCTGGATCTTCCCTCCACCAAAGCTGAAAACTCATCATAAGAAACCGTGTCCATCTCACTCCCTAGAGGATCAAAAAGCACCACTATATCAGCCGAATTGTTTAGGGTGGGAAACCCAGCGATAGGAAGTGTGAAACAATCCCAGGCACATGCATTGATCTCTGGTTCATCGCTTAATAATAGATATCCCCCAGCCTCAAGTTTCAAGCTACTGTCAGTCCAGGTTTTACCGGAAAGACTGTTATCTGAGAGTTGCCAACCTTGAAGGTCGACAACTCTCTCGCTCCGATTAATGACCTCCACCCATTCAGTTTGACCCGCATAAGGGACAGGCATGAACTCGTTAATGATTAGGGGCGACTCCAAACAGCTGACATAGCTTCTGAGAGTTCTTTTATTGTCATCGGCTAGATCATCATTTACACTAAAAACCTCAGCGGTAATATTGAGCCAGCCACAGTGCTCAACCTCTAGCTCCACCACTTGTCTGAGTGTGTCCTGTGATAAGATAAGTGGCAGTGAGAAATCAAACTGAACACTCCAATTGTCTCCCTGATCAATCTCGACTTCTATTTCAATGCTAGTTTGTGGTATGGCTCCAGCATTTACCACTTCCAATTCCAGTTGAATGTTTTCTCCAGCCAGAGAATCAGATTCAAGCAATCTGATCTCTGATAAAATCAAATTGTCAGGTGGGTTTTGAATCGAGTTCAGTCTGCCGGGAGTTATTCCTTTAGGATCTATACAGGTTGACCAATTCCACCAATCCTCAGCCGGTTTCCATAAAGCCGTGCGCTCCATGCTTCTCCCGTATTCTCCACCCTGATCTTCTTCATATTCATGAGTTAGTTGACGAATCCCAAGTACATCAAAGATCAGTATAGAATCTGATGAATTGTTCAGAGAGGGCCAAGGATATACTTCAATGATTCGTGCATTGACAGGGGACCAGTCTGCCAGAGCCAGGGAATCTTCACACAGAAGAAATAGGCTATCAGGTGGAATTAACACGATTGAGGAGAGTTTGCCCGTCGTTCCACTGCGATCCTTGAAGATCCAGTCATTTAGATCAAGTGTATCATCACCAATATTTATGAGTTCGAGAAACTCTGTTTGGTCTTCATGGGGTAAATAATGAATTTCATTCAGTGCAAGTTGGCCTGGTGAGAACCCGAGAATAATTGTCAGACTTGTATCAGCTAGGAGGTGCTCTTCGGTAAAGATTCGAATAGGTACGTGCGAAACACCAGCACCCAGTTCATAGCTGAAAAAGTTGATCGAATCAGATTGAAAACTTGGCAGTTCTCCCGCCCATTGCTGCACACCATTTGATTCAATTGAGAGCGTCCTCAAGGTATCCAATCCAAGATTACTAAAATGAAGCTCAATTTCCACCGCTGATGGGGCAATGCTCTCCTGCAAATCCACATTGATACGATCTATCCGAACATCGAGGCGATCCAATAACTGGGAGTTCACCGCGGAAGGAGTGACACCATCCACATGAATACTGCTAGCCCAATTCCAGGCTTCCAGCGGGAACAGTCTGGGATGCCTACGCTCCATACTTTTCCCGTATTCTCCACCCTGATCATCTTCATAGGCATGAGTTAACTGGCGCATCCCAAGAGGATCAAAGATCAATATAGAATCTGAGGAATTATTCAGTGAAGGCCAAGGAGAAACCTCGATAATGCGGGCGTTAGCAGGCGACCAACCTGCAAGGATCAAGGAATCTTCACAGAGCGTGAAAATGCTATCAGGGGGAATCAAGAGTGCTGAGGACAGTTGCCCTGCTGTTCCACTGCGATCCTTGAAAATCCAATTATTCAAGTCAAGTGTATCATTGCCAATGTTTATGAGTTCGAGAAACTCTGTTTGGTCTTCATGTGGTAGAAAATGAATCTCATTCAAGGCAAGCCGTCCAGGTGAAAATCCCAGTGTAACTGTAAAACTTGTATCAGTTAGGAGATGATCACCAGAATAGATCCTCATGGGAACCATGGAAACCCCAGAGTTAAGCTCCTCACTAAGAAAACTGATGTAACCGGGTTGAAAGCTAGGAAGCTCCCCCGACCATTGATGCAAACCTTGGGATTCAATCAAAAGCTCTCTCAATGTGTCTAGTCCAATATTTTTAAAGTACAAATTGACTCTTACTGACGTAGGTCCAATGGGATTGTACACATTTAAAGCAATTTGCTCGACCTGGATTGCCTCATTGCCCATTATTTGGGTGTTAATCGCCGCCGGTGTTGCTCCATCCAAATGAGTGCTACTACTCCAGTTCCAGGCTTCTAAAGGAAATACACTGGGATGCCGCCGCTCCAATGATTTTGCTGGACTGCCCCAGCTCCCTTTGTAATAAGCTCGACTGACTATATGGTCTGTAGCATCATACAGACGAATGGAATCGGAGGTGGAATTTAAAGTCGGCCACGAATCTAGCACCCAGGCTATTTCTGACTGAAGGGTAAAAAATTGGAGCGTCTGTTGCTGAGCACAGAGAACGAGCATACTGTCTGGTGCTAAAAACTTCAGGCTATCAGTGATCTCATGCCTGGTTGCATTCGCATCTGAAATTGACCAGCCCTGTAGAGACACAGGCTCATCTGAGATGTTCAATATCTCGATCCACTCACCACCTTGCTCATCAGACGGACTGGCCATAATCTCATTAATACTGATCACCTCTCGTCTATATGAGCCAATAACCTGGAATTGTAGGGTATCGTCTGAGTTTACTTCATCAAATTCACTCACCAATCGCAGGCCAACTTTGTGAACTCCTGGAGTCAGCTTAAAAAGACTGATCGAGAGTTCCAGCTCAGCTTGTGGTTCAACAGGCTCGAATACTTGAAGTGAATCACGCCATTCAGAATCTTCCTGAATCCCATTTTGATTCTCATCCTTATGCATCATAATGGAAAAACCATTCACTCGTTCTTCGCCAGTATTGCTTATGGCCAGAACAGCATTCACCGGCAAGCTTGTCAGGGCTTGGGTAAGCTCAACCCAATTTAGTGCCAAATTAAAAGCCGGTTTGGCTGCCGAATTCCTGAATCCGGGTGTTCCATTTTCTACCAAAGATTGTTGCCACTCAGCAAGGGAGTCTGGCACATCTAAGGAAATGCGTTCCCAGGAATAGCCATTCTCTGAGGAAGAAGTCCATGACATCTGACTCACCATGGATGAATCCTGGTTGCGAATAATAGCTGATTCTCCAGAATTTGTGAATCCACCACTGCCAAAAGTGGCATCTGTTGAAATGGTGTAGATGGGAATACTATCTGGAATTAGACCAAGATATGGACCTGCTGTAGACGAATACCCTGGATCTAAAATTAACGCATAAGACATGGCCTGAATATTCACCGGACCTGATAAATGAATCAACGTATCTATCCCGGTTCCATCACTGATTACCCAACCATTGACCTGTATCACATGCTCTGAATGATTGTAAATCTCTATAAATTCGTTTTCATATTCTGATCCCTGAGGATTAGACATGACCTCAGAAATGCGTATGTCGCTAGCCTGCAAAGAGATTGCAAGGGCAACAAGACATAGCTTGTTCATAATAATTCCCATTGTTATACGTGAGGTTTACGTGATGAACCGAAGGTAAACCCCCTTCCAGCAAATGCCAAGTTTTTCATGAAATCATGGCGGACTTATTGTATATTCACCTCGCTTCGCCATGAGCTTGACAACATTTAGGAGGAACAATGAAAATATTGAAACTGAGTTTAATGCTTGTATTTGCCGCACTGGTCATGATCAGCTGTTCGGGAGCACCTGATGTAAATGATATGCCGGAAAGAAAAAATGCAACTGATCCAAAAACCCCCATGGATCTACCTGATTGGTATATCAATATCACAGAGGAAGATGATACCTATATTTATGCTGTAGGTATGGGCGAGTCGCGCAAAATGGATTTGGCTATCGAGAAGGCTAAACAAGCCGGTAAAGTAGAATTGTCAGAACGAATTTCTGCCAGCGTAAAGAGTCTGGTGAAGAGCTTTACCCAGGAGGCCGGAATGACAGAGAACACACAAATTGTTGAGTTCTACCAATCCACCTCTAAGACCGTTACTAATAATACATTAAACGGTGTGACTGTTCTTAAACGCTACCCCTATCAGAAAGCTGGCGGAACCTGGATTGCCTATGTTCAGCTGGGACTAAAAAAGGATGCTGTAAGTACTGAAGTGGTGAACTTGATCAAGAATGAAGAAGCGCTTTATGCTGAGTTCAAGGCCTCACAAGGTTTTAAGGAATTGGAAGCAACTGTTGCCCCATAAATAGCCTAGCATAAGTGTTGAACATAAAAAGGCTCCCAATTGGGAGCCTTTTTATGTTCAACACTATATTCACCAATTAATTCCCTATATACTTCACGTGCTTAAAGAATTGCTGCTTGAAGGCATCTCCAATAGGAATTTCTTTATTACCCATCTTAATAAACTGCTTCTGAATCACCTCGATCTTGTCCACAGAGACGACATAGGAACGATGAACTTGAATAAACTCACCTTCGGGAAGCAGTTCCAGAAGTTTTGCAAAGCTCATTCTTGAGAGCAGGTCTTTCCCATCCACTTTAAAAATGATGTAGTGACCATCTTTTTGTATATATCTGATGTTACTTGAGTTTACCTGATGGATCTGCGAGCCACTTTTAATAAATATTTGACGATGACCTGATTCAAGCTTGTCTTTAATGCCTCCGTCACCATTAGCTTGTGTGGCTTCCATTTTGTTTGCAGCTTCCAGAAAACGTTGGAATGGGATTGGTTTTAGTAAATAGTCCAACGCCTCCACTTCATAACTTTCCAAGGCATACTCTGCATAAGCAGTACAAAAGATGATGGGAATCTTTTGATCCTTGATAAGCCGTGAAAGTTGGATGCCACTTAGATCCGGCATATTGATGTCCATAAATATGAGATCTACTGAATCTTGGGAGATAAAATTGAGTGCTTCAAGTGGATCAGTAAAACTGGCGGAGAGCTCCATCCAGCCAACCTTGCCAACGTAGTTGCTCAAGATATCGATGGCTCCCTGTTCATCATCAATGATGATGCAACGTATCCGACTTTTCACAGTGTTATCCTCAGTTTAATTCGATGTTCAGTTTCACTTGAATTTATCTCCAGTAGATGCTTATCCTTATATATATATTCCAGTCGTTTTTTAACATTTTCCAAGCCGATTCCCTTATGTTCTGGAGAAGCTTTTCTATCCGGAAAGTGACTGTTGACCACTGAAAATTCTAATTCCTCAGCAGAAGTTTTGAGTAGAATCTCTATCTGTCCCTGCCCCTGATTGTCAATTCCATGCTTAAAGGCATTTTCCACAAAGGGCAGCAAGATCAAGGGCGCTACTTGACAATTCATGGGATTTCCATTAATCTGGAAATCTACACCGGGTGGATTTGTAGCTTTATACTTCAGCAGCATGAGATCCATATAGTTCTGAAGATGCTCAATTTCTTGTTGCAGGCCTATCTTATTCCCTGAGCTTTCGTAGAGCATATAGCGCATGAGGCCGGATAGTCTCAATAAAGCATCACTGCCTTCAGGATCATTATTCCGCTCAGTGATAGCAAAAATATTGTTCAGGGTATTAAATAGAAAATGCGGATTGATCTGGGAACGGAGATATTTGACCTCTGCTTCCAGGTTTTCCCGTTCTAAATGCTCTCGATGACGAATCTGTCGACGATAATCTCCTACAAAGCCATAGGCTATTCCTATGAGTATGAGTATGAAGTTCCCTCTCACAATGCTCAGTGATAGGGTCTGCCGATTGGGCGATGCCAACATTTTATCTGATACTTCTCCGACAGCAATGGGTAGATTAAACATTCTCAATGTGAGCGCATCCCAAGCCCATTCCATAACCGAAACCGCTAGCAGAACAGCAATCAGCATAAGGCTGTTCTTTGCAATGGATCTCAGGTTCAAACTTTGGGGAATTAACCACCGCGAGCCAAAGAGAATTAGGCCTACTGAAATAAGTAGATCGAAGAGGCGGACAGCATAAAGACTGCCATCAAGATTATTGAACTGACCTGCGAAGACGGGTAATTTTGCAGATTGGATGGGCACAAAATAGACCAAGCCAATGATGGTTATGAATATGCCGGGTTCAATCCATTTTCTATACATAAGGTGGGAATATATCCTTTTTTGAGCCTTCTTTGGTGAATAAGGCTGTCAATTACATGATTCATGTCATGAAGCCAGTCTGGCATGTCGCGAACGGCTCTGTGACTGAAACTAGCTATTTGGCACCATGTTTCAGTCTATTGATGCCAAAAGGAGAATTTATGCCTTTTCATCCCTTATTCTCGATGGTCAAAAAAAAGGAGCAATACATGCAATATCAAAAACGTTTAACCCTGGGGCTGATCTTGGTTTTACTCTCAACTCTTTCATTTGCCCAGGAAAGAAAAGTCATTACAATTAAAGCCAGCGGTCATAAAGATTCGATTCGGCACGAAATATTTATTGATGAAGACATGGAGTGGATTGACTCAACGATGGGAAAGGTCTTTATCCATAAAATGCCTCGCCACGAAAAAAAGGCTCGGATTGTCATAAAAAAATCAGGCTTTTTTCGTAAAGGCAAAATAGTCATAGATTTTGACCCTCGTAGTCAGGAGATCTCACACGTCACGGACAATGGAAAAGAAGTCCCTGAGAATAAATTTCACAAGTATCAGGATTACCTGGAAGAAGCGGGTGATTTTGCCGACCTCGAGGAATTACATCCCAGGATGGAAGAGCTCGAATGGAAAATGCAGCTAAGTAATTTGTCAGACTCGGAAAAAGTTGCAGATATTGAGGCTATTATCCTGGATTTAGATGCACTGGAATCTGATCATGCAAAATTGAAAAAAGGGCAGTATGCATCATTCAAAAGGATAATCGAGTTAGACTTGTTAACAGAAATTATTCAAGGAATATTGGAAGATGCCGGACAGACACCTCCTCAAAAGATCGAGGAAATCAAAATTGAGGATGGCAAGTTTATTCTAAACGGAAAAGAGATCGGTGGCAAGGTTGGGCAGAAATGTATTCAAGCCTATGCTAACCACTCAGGTCATGAATTCATGGGTGACAAAAAAATAAGTATTCATATGCAGTTTGATTAAGTAACGGATTATGGCCGGGAGTATAACAATCTCCGGTTTCATTTTTTCAGGACTTCTGGACCAAGGCTGAAGGTGTTTGACAACCATTAATCGCCGGTGCTTGCTGCACCAGAGCATCATCTTCCAGGGCTGCTACCATGAAAAGGGCAAAATCCACACGACGGGTCATATTGCTCTCCAGAATGGGATCACCCACATGCTCACTCCAGACAGGTAAACCCTGGCTATCCCCTTCTTCAAGATCACTACCCCGGACGACGGTCCATTTTCTGTCACTTGCAAAAATCCGGTGACACGCTTCCACCTGATCATCTATCTCAACAGCTCGAAGCAGCCGACCGAGCTTGCTTGCAACACTTACCATCCATTTGAATGTTCGTGAGTACACATCCTGGCCATCACGGGTGATATGCCAGCCACAGGAAAAGATGAGCCGTGCATCAGCATCGCTATAATCCAATACTGACTGGGCCGTACCACTTGAATACTGCTTGACGCCCCAGGGAACCAAGACAGTGAGTACACCATCACATCCGGCAACAGCCTGTTTGATGATACCACTATCATTTGTGGGTCCGGGAATGATGGTCATACGGTCTTTGAATTCGTCCAGCTTGTGCACACTCTTCTCTCGACAAACACCAACGACTTCATAACCACGATCCAGGGCGTGCTGAATCATGTATTCCCCCAGTTTCCCGGATGCACCAATTATGCAAACTTTTTTCATATCTATCCTTTTGTGCTAACGACTCTTCATTTTGTCACAACAAGTTTACTAATATAGTATTCATTGGCAATTACTATCGTTGTTTCCGGATAGGGCGAGACGGAGATTAGCTCAATTGTATAACTTCCCACATCAATTATTTTCGGCTCCAGTGTTGTGTTTAATGACACAGTATCCTGATTTGCCAGCAGCACTATCTCTGCATTTCCCTCCCAAACACAAACAGCGTCCAAGGGACATCTGGAATCCTCCACTACTTCCAGAAACTTGATTGATAGATTTTCATTATGAATCTCAGTGGTTTGGCCAAAAGCCAATTCAAATATGTCACCAAGCTCAGGATCTGTTGGATCGGTACAGAAACTGAGCAATAGTATGAAGAATCCGGTTATCAATATTTTAATTATCATTATTTTTCTGGTGTTTCACTTGAGTTACCAAGAACATCATCGTAGAAGGATTTTACATGTCCGTAAAAGATCTCTTCATAATCGTTTACAATATTGTTGTGCCCAGCACTTGGGATAATTACCATTTTTGTTGGGGATTGAGCTAATTTCTCCAGTGTTAGACTCATTTCCAAGGGAAGCACCTCGTCTGAATCACCATGAATAATTAGAATTGGTATGGTCAATTCAGCAATCTTATCTTTATTGTTAAATGGATCTCCAATAAATGGGATCAGATAGCCCATCCCTGAGTTTTTGGCTACATCTTTTCCGGATGAAAGCGGTGTCACCAGAATTAAACCTGCGAAATCATGATCCAGTGCCAGGTCAATGGCAGGTGCTGATCCCAGAGAACGACCTAACAGAATGATATTATCCGGAGTAATGCCCCTTTGCTTGACAAGAAAGGCTAGAGCTGCGCGCGCATCTATATATATTCCTGCCTCGGAAGGTTTCCCTTCACTTAAACCATACCCTCGATACTCAACGAGCAAAACATTGCTCCTAAGTTTGGCTAACGCGGTAGCAATTGGTAATCTCTGTGAGGCATTTCCCGCATTTCCATGGAAGTACATCACTGTTTTGTTGGCATCAGGATTGGGGATATAAAAAGCACTGAGCTTCACGCCATCTGAGGATTCCAAATAGTAGTGCTCGATGGAATCCGGTAAAGCAGTGATATCTAACCTTGATCCAGGCAGAGGATAAAAAGCAGAATTGTTTACCAGGCTCTCACCACAAATTGACAAAAGAAGTAGGGTTGCAATCACTATTAAGATAACAGGTAACACCCTTGCCCTCATATATACTTCTCCTTTAATCTGTGGACTTAACGTCCCGCTTTTCATCTGCTTGGTGTGCAGCACCTTAATTTTATCCACATCATGCCCACAATTCCGTCGAAGGGCAACACGTCCGAGACCCCGCCGAAGGGAAACACGAAGTGTCGGGGAAGTCTCGGGATGGGTCAGCTTTATACGTTTTGACTTTTAACACAGTGCCTTGTTATGCCTACTATAGACCTATCATTAAGATTTTCCAGGTAAGTATCATTTATGACCCAACAAATCTGGAATA
>CAZOBQ010000046.1:0-16172 GCA_964578155.1 uncultured Lentisphaeria bacterium | reverse complement strand
TTCCTGTCAAAAAGACAATTGGGATATTACTGACTTTGGTGATCTCGCGAGCTGCATCAATACCAGTCATGCTGGTATTCAGTGTGATATCCATAAGAATTACATCAGGTTGATCACGCTTAGCTGCTTCAATGGCCTTCTCGCCAGTATCAACTATATCAATCACCATATAGTCTCGGCTCTCAAGGCGCAACTTGACCTGTTTCGCAAAGACTAACACGTCTTCTACAATTAGAATTCTAGTTTTTTTAATCCCCTCATCATGATCCATATGTCGCATATAATTGCTGTCCTCGAGTCTGATAATTGAAATGTCTATAAACCCATGTGATAATTGAATTTATCTAATTTAAAGCACTAATGATAACAATTATTATTGAATTGTCTAAGAAATAAATATCCAGGGTTTTACTTGGGGGTGAGGATGGAAAAGTGAACTGGCGGTTGTAATATCCCTAAAACAAAAAAGCCCTGAAATATCTCCAGGGCTTTTCATCATTAATATCCTAAACTCTATAAGATCGACTTTATGAATTCAGTGGTTAGCGATTTTGGTCGTTCCAGTGGAAGACCAACTGCACGATCCCAAACGGTGGATGCTAAGACACCCATTGCCCGTGAGACACCAAAAAGTACAGTGTAAAAATCATATTCATGCATACCATTGTGAACCAGAAGGACTCCAGAATGTGCATCGACATTTGGCCATGGATTCTTTGCCTTCCCTTGTTCAAGTAGGATTGGCGGTACTACTTTATAAAGCATACTCACCACCTGAAATAGTTCATCATCTGGCATATGTTTTAGGGCAAATTCCCGTTGAGCAGAATAGCGCGGATCGGTCTTTCTAAGAACAGCATGTCCGTATCCGGGAATAACACTTCCAGAGGCAAGTGTATCCCATACAAATTTCTTTAACTCATCCATGGTTGGAACGCCACCACCAAGTTTCTCTTTCACACCCATGATCCAACGAAGGACTTCTTGGTTTGCTAGTCCATGGAGTGGACCTGCCAGGCCATTCATTCCAGCAGAGAGGGCGTAGTATACATCGGATAGGGTCGAGCCGACCAGATGTGTTGTATGAGCTGAAACATTACCACCTTCATGATCAGCATGAATGGTTAAATAGATGCGCATGAGCTCACGAAACATTTTGGTATCATATCCCATCATATGTGCGAAGTTTCCACCCCAATCCAACGATGGGTCGGCTGGAATAATTGCTCCATCCTTATAGGATCTTCGATAGATATATGATGCTAACGCCGGCAGACGGGCAAGCAAGTTCATCGTGTCTTCGTACACGGGATTCCAGTAATCTTCTTTCTTGATACCTTTGCGGTATTCAGCGGCAAAAATGGATTCAGTCTGCTGAGCCACGATTCCCGCAGAGAACTGGGTCATAGGATGCGTATCTTTTGGAAGTGCATCAATTACTTTGTACACATGTTCCGGAAGAGTTCCCCTTTCCCGCCATTCCTGACTAATCTCGGCTACATTTTCCTGTGTTGGGAGTTCACCGGTCATTAACAGGTAGAATAAACCCTCTGGAAGTGGCTCTTCCCCTTCTGCAGCATGTGGTAATTCTTTTTGTAAATCAGGTATTGTGTAACCCCTGAATCGAATTCCTTCATCTGGGTCAAGAGCGGATGTTTCAGTAATCATTACCTTAACTCCACGCATACCACCATATGCCTGAGCGACTGTTACATCACATAATTTTTTATCGCCATGCTCTTTGCGAATAGTTGCAACTTCTTCGCGAAAGGGTGGAATAAGTGCTTCCATTCTTTTCTTTAATATCGACATATTTTGTGCTCCTTATTTTTTCGTTCCCCCGTAAGCAAAATATCATAAGATGATTAATTCTAGAGAATATTTCGACAAACTGACAGCATTTTAACAATTTTTAATATACCACCTTTACTAGGTGCAAATATAATGCCCGAGAGCAGTCTTTGCGGAGATATTTTATTGCTAAAAGTAAAATATATTTTCTAGCGTAAGTGTCTATGAAACATAATATTACCTTCATTTGAGTAAAGTTTTAAATTGCTCACGTTTTATTTGGCTTGACCATGGACTGATAATTCAATTAATCTTCAGTCAGCATTGAAAGATAGAATGCAAGAACAACTGGGGAATAACTTTCCCAATTTTGAGTCTTTATTGAATACAGATTCACTCGTGCCATTGCGCATGAAGCCCAACAAACGGATCGAGTAATTCAGTCTTGGCGGGCTACACAGGCTTAAAACGGTACAGACACGCAATAACTATCCAGCAGTCTAGTCAATACTGAAGAGATAAACCATCAGTAACTATTACTAATAAGTTGTAAACTACCTTTTTATTATTAGTTTGGCGATGATGAAAACAAAACAGCGATATAGCGAACAACGAAATACTGTATATAGCATTGTCAAAGAAACCATGACACATCCAAATGCAGAGTGGATCTACGCCGAGACTAGAAAAATCATTCCTAATATCAGTCTAGGTACAGTTTATCGTAACCTAAATCAGCTTGTGGAAAACGGCCAAATTTCCATGATAAAAGATAAAACACTTATCCGATATGATGGTAACACTTCTGATCATGACCATTTCCGTTGTACCGAATGTGGTGTTTGGTATGATGTGGATATCTTGGACACAGCTACAATTGATTCTTTCACAAAGTCCACCAATTTCAAAATAAGTACCATCAATCTAGAGCTAGAGGGCACTTGTGAAGTTTGTTTGAACGTAGCCTAATCTGAATTGTATAGATTTTAATAAAAAAAGGAGAGCCTGCTCTCCTTTTTTTGTGCCAAATTTTATTCCTGTGATCAAAGTTTAGTGGCATATCCATTTCTCGCCCAGCCAACAATTCCACGACGCAAGTTCATAACATTCTTAAATCCATTGTCCAAAAGTATTTTTGAAGCAGTTGTACTCCGGTTCCCAGTTGCACAGTAAATAAGAATGGGTTGATTCTTATACATCTCAAGTTCATTGACTCGTCGCTGGATTTCCTGTAGAGAAATAAGAACAGCACCATCAATATATCCTCTATTGAATTCTCCTCGTGTCCTGACATCAAGTAGAAAAGGGCGCTCTTCTTTATCCAGCAACTCATAAGCTTCTTCATTTGAAAGCTCTGTATAATTTGCCTGAGTGAGTTCGACAACTTCAATTGTACCTGAACGTTCACCAATGGTAATTTGATATTGGCCTATGACTTTCATCTTGAAATAGGGCCGGTCCTCAGTATCGTCTTTGAGATTAGCACTCATACCAAGATCTGGTATTTCAAGTTGATACGCATCTTCCACTGCCCCATCATCATCCAAAATAAATTTAATATAATCGCCGCGATAGACTGTCAGATCTAAATGTTCTCCAATAAGCTTTACGGTAAGTGTACGATATCCACCCTGTACTTTTCCAGAGATTACGTGCGTAGGTTCTGCAACTTTCACATCCTGTATCTTTTCTTTCTCATTACATCCAAGAAAGACAACACCAATAATAAATAATATAGCAACATAGATATTTTTCATAAATCCTCCTATCTAATAGATAGTTGTTTATAAGATTGGTGACAATATATATCGTACATTAAGTAGCGATTGTGACAATCAGGTAAAAACGACTGAACCCATCCAATTCTGAATATGAACAAGTTCGTCTTGTGATATCTCATGACCCATGGGATATTCATGTGTTTCCAACTGTACAGGCAACTTTTCCCAGAAAGACACGATCTGTCTTCCAAACTCGATGGGGATCACATTGTCGTGAGCTCCATGTGCAGCAAAGACAGGTAAACCTGTGAGTGCTTCCTGGTTTTCAAGTAATTCCGTCGCTTCATCAGTCAACCGACCACTCAGAATCAACAAAGCCTTGATTATTTCAGGCTTTTGCAGGGTCACAAGTTGAGAGATGGTTGCACCCTGGCTGAACCCAGCCAGAATTATCTTTTCATCGGTGATAATCCCTTGCTCTCTCAAGACCTGAATGAGATCAATAATGCTGTCAGCACTCTCCAATGCCTGGCCAGTATTAAATTTTAAGCTTCCATCAACATTCATATCGATATCAAACCAGGAGGCTCCACCATGCACTGTTGAACCGGGACCCCGAATGCTTAAAACTTGTAAATTTTCATCAAAATATGCTGCCAAACCCATCAGGTCATATTCATCTGCCCCATATCCATGGAGCATGATTAAAGTTCCCTTTGAGAGAGTCGGGTCAACAGGTGGACGCCGAAGAATTTTCCTACCGGAAATATTGAGTTGTTCAATATTATTCATATGATTATGTAACCTTGCGAAGGGAGCAGTGAGCTCAACTAGGCGGGGATTTGAATCCCCGCTTGGCCATTTCCCATTTGACCCTTCGCATTGCTTATCAATTTACAGTTATTCTTTATCCATAAAGGGATAAGGAAATTCAGTTGGGGGTAAGAAATTCTCCTTGATGGTTCTTTGAGACACCCAACGGATCAGGTTGAAGATAGATCCGGCCTTATCATTGGTACCTGAGGCACGACTACCACCAAACGGTTGTTGACCTACTACAGCCCCTGTGGGTTTATCATTGATGTAGAAATTACCGGCACTGTGACGTAATTTTTCAACTGCCAGCTCTGTAGCCTCACGATTATTTGAGATAACTGCACCAGTCAATGCATAGGGACTTGTACTATCAACCAATTCAAGGACCTCTTCCCAAGTTTCATCATAGACGTAGATTGTTACTACAGGTCCAAATATTTCCTCTTCCATAGTTTTAAAATGAGGATCGGTGGTTAGGATGGTTGTCGGCTCAATAAAATAGCCAACGGAATCATCATAATTTCCGCCTGTGATTATCTCGGCATGCTCTTTAGCATAGTCGATGTAGGCAGTGATATCTGCAAAAGCGCCCTGGTCGATCACTGCATTCATGAAATTACCAAAATCTTCAACATCACCCATTTTGATCTTACCAACTTCATCAATATAGCTGTCCTTGAAGTCCACCCAAATTGAGCTAGGAATATAAATACGTGAAGCTGCGGAACATTTTTGCCCCTGATACTCGAAAGCACCGCGAATTACAGCTGTACGCAGAACCTCCATCTTGGCAGATTCATGAGCCACAATGAAGTCCTTGCCACCTGTCTCTCCTACAATACGAGGATAAGTTTTATATTTAGAAATATTGTCACCAACTGTCTTCCACATACTTTGGAAGACTGCTGTGGACCCAGTAAAATGGATTCCTGCCAAATGTTTACTTTCCATCACTTTGGGACCAACTACGGACCCTTTTCCAGGTATAAAATTGATTACACCATCTGGTAAACCTGCCTCTTTAAACATTTTCATGAGATAGTAGCCCGAATAGACAGATGAAGAAGCGGGTTTCCAAAGTGCAACATTTCCCATCAGTGCTGGCGCTGTTGGCAAATTTCCTGCAATGGAAGTAAAATTGAAAGGCGTTACGGCAAATACAAAGCCTTCCAGTGCGCGATGCTCAACCTGGTTCCAGGTACCTGTGGGAGAATGAGGTGGCTGCTGTTTATATATCTCCTGAAGATATTGTGCATTAAAATTAAAGAAATCTATCAACTCACAGGCTGCATCGATCTCAGCCTGATACGCATTCTTACTTTGTCCCAGCATAGTGGCAGCATTAATAATATGTCCGTATGGATGGGCTAAAAGTACCGCCATCCTTTTAAAGATAGCAACGCGACTCTCCCAGGTCATGACTGACCAAGTCTTCCAAGCTTCAAGTGAAGCCTCGATAGCTTGAGCTATTTCCTTAGGACCGGCCATATGATAATTAGCCAATACATGTTTATGATTATGAGGCATTACGTTAGTTGAAGTATTGCCTGTAAATATTTCTTTACCACCGATGATCACCGGAATTTCAATCACTTCCGATTTCATCTTCTCCAAAGTTTCGATTAATTCTACGCGCTCGGGGGAACCAGGTGTGTATTCCAGAATGGTTTCATTCACTGCCGCTGGGACCATGGCCATTTTATCTGACATCATTTCCTCCTATTTCAATCCTAATATAATTCATTTTACCTACTCCCGTACTCAAAGCAAATAGTACTCCAATACACTTGTTTGCAGGGAATCAATTCTACTCATTCAGATATAATTTGTAATAAAAATCCAGGTCTGTGGAATCTGCAAAAATGCCGATCACTTCTTCTTGATATGTCTGTCCAAGTGGGACATTTTCCCTTACATAAAGATCTCCACCGGCTTTCCGAAATAAGCCAGACCGAGATGTTTGGAGAGCTTGTCTCAGTTCTGAATCGAATCCTTTGATGATCATTGCAACTTGAGACATGCTTAGATTATCACTCATGATCAGCTCCCAGCTCATTGGCTCTCAAATATCTATCCAGCTCAATTAAGCTCTTTTCCAGGGCATTTGTAGCCTCTAGCCACTCTTGCCGAGGTGTACCAGGTCCAACCTTATCAGGAGTATCAATTTCCAACTTGAGTATCTCGATATAGCTTTTCACGCGTGCCAAGTTATTCAATATCCTCACACCCATTTCCTGTACAGAAGGGGGTGTGGAATTTTGGTCGGTTCTCAATGAATGATAAATCTAGTTAATCTTTGGTAACGCGAGCTCGCATACGAGCAATGATATCAGAATCATCAGCTTCTTGTTGCTCAAAACTCTTCTCAGGGTCTTCATCTTCGCCCTCTTCAGCAACTATTGCTTCTTCATCAATAGATTCTTCTGGGGTTTCTTCAACATCGAGAATCTTCCCATCCTTGAGACGAATGATCAAACTGCTAACTTCAGTATTAAACTCTTCCACAGTTTTTTCAAGACGTTTAAGCAGTTCTTCCATGAGGTCCTGACCATAGACATTGTTGATACCATCAAGGAGGTCATTCAATTGAGATTTTAAAAACTTCATTCGACTTTCGGAGTTGTCAAAATCAACAGTTTCCTGAACTTCAACGGGTTCTTGGACTTCTTCTTTTTTATCCGGCATACAACTCTCCTGTGAATTTTGTCTTGATCAGTATCTCGGTATACTCACTATGACCGAGGTGCCTTAAACTAGGCAGAATTAGCGCTTCAGGCAAATATTACATGTGGTAGAAGCATCATTTACTTTGAACTCGCCTTAAGTAAACTCCCTCAAGTTCAATATGTCCTTTTACCGTACTCAAATCAGGCTTGTCAGATAAGAGTGAGTACCTGATTCCTGTAATAGCATCTGCATTTTCCTGCAGACAAAGATACATCATAGATCTTACCAGGTCTTCCAAGGTAGATTGCTTATTTCCAATGATCTTAATATACCCACCCTCAATAAAGGCTCGATTCGGTTTTGGAACATAAATTACAGGGAAATTATTTGATCTAAATGCTGGTTTTGGTGACCAGGGAGTTACGGTGTAATCTACCACGCTCTCTTTAACCAAAATGGGCGATAATTTACCATTCCTTAGAATAAATTTTACTAATGGAATCTTTTGAGGATGAATTTCAGGGTCTTGAGTAGGAAATGCAGCAAGTCCAGCTGGTCCAAATGAAGCGCTTATATAATAGCTCAATGTATCTGTTGTCATATAAGCTGCAGGTATATCACAAAACCAGGCACCTTCAAACTCATAAAAATGCAATTCTTGATAACTGCTCTGGTTAGTCCCGCGTAGATAGAGTTTCACATAATCGGGATCGGGCAGAAAGTGTGGAGTCAGGACTTCCATTTGACCCGGTACACCCTGCAAGAATTTCTCAGGTGGATTATGATACAGTTCATACCCAAAAAGAGTTGAGAATAAAAGGGTGAGAAGAGCAAATTTAGTAACCAATCTAGTTATCACGGAATTGTATCCCCGCAGTTGATAGATACTGATAAAGCCTGAAGTTATAGTCCTTTACCAAGAATTCTATTTCAGAAGGATTTAGTATGGATCTGATAAAGTACTGCTCTCGAAGCGCCTTCACCTCCACCTTCCGACTCTCCCATAGTCGTTGTCCACCAACTATAAGGGCGACATATCCAGGAATCTGGTAGACCCAACCCTTTTTCCATACGAAGGCTAAATACGTCACACCGCCCACACTGGAAATCAAACCGAATACTCTTCGTGCACGGTACTCCCAGTCATATTTAGCGGCCAGCTTCACATGCTTCTCATATTCAGCCAATTTATCAGAAAGATCAAGAAGTTGGAGTGCTTGGATTAGATCCAAAGCTTCATTCCCGCGGTATAGTTGCCATGATGAATCTGCAAAGACCTCTAGTTTGAGGCTAGATTTTTGAAAGGCTTCCGGAACTTTCAAGCGTAAGAGCTGACTATCAAATGGAAGAGTAGTTTGACTACTATCGACTTGGGCAAAAGCCAATCCAATGAATAGAGCAAATATTGCTAGAAACTTTTGATGATATTTGAGGCAGATTTTAGATTTCATTGTTCACTGAATTTAGACATTTTCCCACCTGCTGTTAAGAGTTTTATCAATTAGTCTACTTTAAAGTATTTTAACAGATGTAGTTGCCAGTTGCCTCTCACAGAGAACGCTGAGACGCAACGTGTGTTGTGGCTGATGTTAAAGTTCGAAAGTCCTGGATTTTCAATTTGAGGATCTAACTTCTTAATTCACTTCACTATTCTTCACTCATTATTCTCTATTCTGAGTTCAATATTTTCTCCTCCTCTTTACTGACAAATATTTTACCTTGGACCAAAATCTTGATCCTCAATACATTGTGTAAGGAATAGTTACTATGGACCCGGTTACCCTTGGTTTTATCCTCTACTTGATTCTCATATTAGGCGTTGGTGTTTATACAGCCAAGCTGACCCGATCTATGAAAGATTTTGCATTAGGTGGGAACCGATTGGGACCCTGGGTAATTGCATTTTCAGAACGTGCTTCAGGTGAATCAGCATGGCTAATTCTAGGCTTACCTGGTGCTACCTTGGTGGCAGGCTTACTCGAGTTATGGACAGTTGTTGGCTGCGTCACGGGAATCATCTTTTCGTGGTTAATCATTGCTAAACCTTTACGCCAGGCCACTGAAAAATATGCTGCTCTCACCTTACCTGAGTTATTCGCAAAACATTTTAAGGATGAACAGGGTACCATAAGAATTCTAGCCTCACTTATCATTACCTTCTTTTTCACTTTCTATGTTGCAGCACAATTCTCCGGTGCCGGCAAGGTCTTAAATGTCACTTTTGGCATTACCCAGTTACAGGGGATGCTCCTGGGAGCTATTATCATTGTATTCTACACACTTATGGGGGGTTTCCTGGCTGTCGCATGGACCGACCTGGTCCAGGGTATCATAATGATCGGAACTCTGGTTATTTTGCCCATTGTGGCCTTTATCGAGATCAACGCATTGCCTGCGACATCGTTTAGTCTTGATCCTGCGAGCCTGTATGGTGGTAAAGCGGGCATGGCAGCTTTAGCCGCTGCCATCGGTGGGCTGAGCTGGGGATTGGGATATATGGGACAACCTCATCTAATTACCAGGTATATGGCCATTGATAAAGTCGAGAACATTAAGATCAGCCGCCGCATCGCTATTTCATGGGCGGTGCCTGCCTTTTTTGGGAGTATGTTTATTGGTCTAACAGGATATTTCCTACTTACCGCCGGAACATTAATCTATGAAGGACAACTACTCCAGTCTGTTGCGGCTCTACCCGATCCAGAGAAGCTCATGCCTATCATGGCTCAGAACTTACTCCACCCATGGGTTGCCGGAATATTCATCTCTGGCGCAATCGCAGCCATGATGTCAACTGCAGATAGCCAACTACTTGTTTCAACAACAGTACTCACAGAGGATTTGATCGCCAACTATTTCAAAGGTCTTAAACAAATATTCAATCTTTTACTATTAGGTAGACTCTTCACTATCGTGATTGGCTTGATCGCTTTTTATCTGGCCTGGCAATCTACTGATCTAGTGTTCGAAATGGTGAGTTACGCCTGGGGTGGTTTGGGCGCTTCTTTTGGACCTGCCCTGTTACTCACCCTGTGGTGGAAAAAAGTCAGTAAAGCTGGTGTGATTGCCGGAATGGTATCCGGAACACTATTTACTGTGGTCGATCTATTTGGAGATTGGGTAACTGCCCGTTTTTCAGCGTTTGTGATCGCGTTTTTAGCCGTGGTTATCTTTTCATACTTTAAACCGGATGTAGACTAATTTTTATTTCCAGGAAGACACAATTACTAATGCTGTCGCGGCAACAATAGCAACGACCCAGTACCAAGTGGTAAGAAATTTGGATTCTTTATTTTTCTCAAACAGAGATTCATAAATAGTGGCTATGAAGGGTGGCAAAGCTAATTGAAGATAGCTTAGGGGTTCAGTCAAAATCTTTTTTGAAAAATAGGCTAGAATTATAATACTGAATCCCGTAGCCAATGCGATATGAATATGTGGTGATTTTATTAATTCTTTTAATTTTGACATTCTAATATCCATGAATATTCATGATCGTTATTCAAAAATAATGGTTTTCTTTCCCTTGACTAAAACCCTATGTTCAAAATGAAGTTGGAGGGCACGAGCCAAGACTAGACGTTCTAGATCCCTACCTTTTCGGATAAGATCCTTCATGGTGTCTTTATGGGAGATTCGAATCACATCCTGGTCAATAATAGGTCCTTCATCCAATTCTTCAGTGACATAATGGCTGGTGGCACCTACAATCTTGACTCCCCGCCGATAGGCCTGTCGATAAGGATCTCCACCAATAAAGGCCGGTAAAAATGAATGATGAATATTGATGATCTTACTGGGATACTGGTTCACAAATCGTGGTGATATGATCTGCATGTAACGAGCTAGAACGATGGTATCGATCTCATTCTCAGCTAGCACCTTAAGTTCCGCCACCTCTTGATCTGCTTTGTTATCCTGATCAATGGGAAAGTAGTGAAAGGGAATGTCATATTGGTCAGCCAAAGGTCTTAAAGTTTCATGATTTGAAATAATGAGCGGTATTTCAATTGGAAATTCACCGCTTTTATGGCGCCACAACAGCTCTACCAGGCAATGGTCATATTTTGAAACAAATATGGCCACTTTCCGCTTCTTTTCCAGGAATTTTATCTCCCAGGTTGCTTTGAATTCATTCGCAATAGGTGCAAATGTCTTTTTTAGCTCGGCTGCCGGTATGGAAAACTGTTTCATATCCCAGGCCACTCGAATGGAAAACATCTTTTCCTCCCGATCCACATGCTCATACAGATCAAGTATATTGCCATCATGTTCTGAGATGAAATTTGATATCTTCGAGACCAGTCCTACTCTATCAGGACATGAAAGTAGTAGAATTGCAGTTAGTTTTGAATTGTCCATGTTAGCCTAGTTTCAAGTTCATTTATACAAAAGGGCCGAGATCCTTCAACAAGCTCAGGATGACACTGCCATCATCCTATATCTCTATACCATATTCCAGTGCTAGCGAGCATATATCTTCAAGGTAGCACTTAGGCTATTTGCCAGGTCCATCGCAGCACGACTTACCATCTCATCAGCCACCGGAGCGACTGTTTCACCCCTCCTAGCTAACTTCTTGGTATTGTATTTTAAAGCCCGTTCATCCCCTCGGAATGTTGCCCACTCTGTACTAAAACTTGACTTCCCTTCAAATGACTCGCTGCGAATCAATTTTGAGGTACGCACATCAACAATCTTATAAGAACCTTTGATAACTGTCTTAGTGGTCCGAGTAAAATGTTTAACTCGCGCTTCTACATCACCATAGATTTTGCGGGTTTTAGTTTTCCCCTCTTTATCTTTATATTTTTCTTTCTTGATCACCACTCGATTTGTCTCAGTAAACTCACGATGCACCGTTTGAACCGGCGTGTAGATAATTTGGGTGATCTTACCAGTGATGATCTCATGGACACCAAGGATAGCGCCTACTTCCATGGCAGTTTCTTCGTTAACCATACCGGTCAGACCCAATTTTTGCTCGGCAAGAACCCGATCCAGTTGATCACGACTGACCAACTCAAGAAATTCAGTCGCAGAGGGATCCTTCATGATCGAGCTCACCATCTGATCAACCACAAAAGCCTCAATCGATCCATAGCGTTTCCGCTTTCCACTGAGATCCTCAAAAGGAAAGACAGCCACTCGCTTGATTCCAGCTTTTCGACTCGAAGTGTAGCGCTCTTCAGCATCTTTATACGAAGTGACAAAACCCAGAGCTCGCTTAAATTCCTTGGCGGCAGCTTTCTGATCATCCATAGATTCAGAATTTGATAGGCTTTCACCTGCCACATAATGTGATTCAGCGGCCATCTCCTTCGCATTCTTTAAATTATCTGAATAGTCAATTATGGTGAACTCAAGGACTACACTTGTTTTCGGATGACGGATAGGTGGCAGCACCTTCACCGCATCATGAAGGTTCATCAAGCTTTGGTATTCTCTTACAAGACTATCGTATTTGAATTGCTTTTTACTGGCTTCAAGCTCTTGGATACGATTATCACGAACTCGGTTCGCCATAAGGAAGGCATCTGCGATCAGAGTTTGGCTCTTTTCATAGCTTTGGTTGATTTGGAGACTGTTGGCTAGCATGTAGACCGCAGTATCATAATCAGCACGTCCATATGCTTCTCTGGCACTTCGCTCCAATTTTGAATATTCACTAAAAAAAGCACACGAGGTGATGCTTAGCAAAAACAACACTACTCCTATAGTCACCATCTGTCGTCTAATAAGCATATACAGTACTCCTATTCTGATCAGTCCTAGCAATCACGAGAACACCCCTAAAAATAGCGAATTGTCCAGTCGCTTCAAGCACCGAATCATCTTCCATGGAATTATTTGATTTTTTCTTTGATAATAGCAATATAAATTATTGACATACGCCTATTTGTTACTAATTTTATCACGTATTTTACAGGGACATCGGTCTGGTCGTATTCCCCCGCTTCTAGATTTTAGCTGTCCCTGTTATCTTTTAGGGGAAACCCATAAAAAAAGCGACCTTGAGTCGCTTTTTTTATAATCTCAGGCTTAAGAAACTATTTCTTCAATGCCACTTTTTCATCATCTATAATTTCGAAAACATCTTCCAGCTTCGATATTTTGATCAGGGACAATATTTTTTGTTGAGGTTTAACAATGTAGCAAGTGCCGCCTTTAATTGTTGCTTGTCTCTTTGCAAAAAGAAGCCCACCAAGACCAGTACTATCCACCATGCGGACATTCTCCATATTGATCATGATGTGTTTGAATTCATTCTCTGCGATTGCTAAAAATATATCGCGTTTAAAGGCTTTAACACCACGGATATCAAAAGTCGTATTTTGAACCCGTACTATGAGGGTGTCTTTTTTAATCTCTGTTTCAAATTTCATTGTATGGGATTCCATTTAGCACATTCATGCATGTGCGTTAAAATCAACTCGTTGTACACTTAATTACTTTTGCCTTGCGTCTGAAAACTGAAGCCTAATATATGCTTCACTAGGCGAAGGGCAAGGGCATAAGACCATTTTTCATGATTTTAAACTGGACATATTTTTATCCACTTAGGATTAATTTCAATTAATATGCATCCATGATGAGGCTTGTGAATAATTTACGCAATATTTTTGGATTTTTGCTTAAAACAGCAGCTCTCCCCTTAGCCCTACATTTGGCCAATTTTAATAAGTCCGAGTTTGGAGTTGATTTCTTATCCGCTTCATTTTCCTGGAGTATGTTGATCATTGGTTTCCTAGGTATGCTTTACTCTGATCTGCTTATATTACGATTTGGTGAAGCAAATGCTCATTTGTGTAAGGCGAGAACTCGCCTGGTCGAGCTTGGAGTTTATGCTCGGAATCGTCACCCCTTTTTCTGGTCTCTTTCAGTATACCATCTAGGTATTCTCATCCTTAATTATGGCCTTGACCCTCTTGTACTACCTGTATGGTTAGGTCTAATACTCGTTAGCGCCCTCTATTTATTAACCATTCAGGAATCCAATTTATCTAAAACTTTTGGTAAGCGATACGCTGAATACAAGCAAAACACACCATTCTGGCACTGGAAATTTGCGCTTCATGAGAACCAACAATTGCGTTTGTTACCACAGTTGATATGGGTTGTTGGAAGACTCTTTGTCCAAAACTGGTACAAGATCAAAGTCACGGGACAAGCGCACATTCCGCATGACAAGCCATTCCTTATTGTTGCCAATCATGAGAGTTATTTGGATCCCTTCCTCTTTGGTATTTTCATACCATTTGAAACCCGGTTTGTAACTACTGCAGATGTGTTTACTACGCCAATTATGCGCTTTTTGCTCAAGGGAATCGGCACCTTTCCAATGCGCAGGCACCGTCAAGACCTTAAATCTATTCGCACGATGATACGAATGGTCAATAAGGGCGAAATTGTTGGTATCTTTCCCGAAGGAGGCCGTTCAATTGATGGATCTCCTCTGCCCATCCTAACTGAGACATTAAAATTGATTCAACGTTGTAAAGTCCCAATTTTACCCGTCCATCTTGATGGAGCCTATGAGATATGGCCCCGTTGGGATTCAAGACGACGTCATGGGGAAGTTTCAGTTACCATTAATCCTATAATTGGGCTCGATGCACAAGTTGACTTAAATATTCTCGAGGAACGCATCCAAAGATCAATCTTCGCTCAACCTAAGGTCTTTCGTCCTGTAAAAAGTAAGGCAATCACAAGAGGCATACAAGATTTGCTCTGGGCTTGCGTTGAGTGTCAATCCAGGGGAACAATTTTACCTAAATCAGGGACTGAGATAATCTGTAGTCACTGCAACACAACCTGGACAATGGAAACTGATTACACCCTGGTAAATCAAAATAGCATGGCTGCCCACACACTTATTTCATGGATAGATGACATCGGCAAGAGCGTTCTGAGTTCTCCAATCACAGATTTGGTGGAGCTACATCTACTGCCTGAGGAAAATGTTTTTCTGAAATCGTCGCTTAACAAGTATTCAGATGAAACTGGCGTTGAAACAAGCATTGATCTGGAATTAGTTTTAACTAACAATCGTGTGGTTCTATTCAAGAATACAGGAATATTCCAATCGTGGAATCTGGATGAAATAACTATTTGCACACAAGATTACTACAACTCTATCTCCATCGGAGTAGCAGGTGTCAGGCATAAATTTTTCCTCCCTAGTGATGAAGCAAGTCTGAAATGGCTGACTTATTATGAAACATTTTCTGCCTTATAAGCAATCATCCTACAAAAGAGACCTTAAGTAAATACCGCTTTTCCCCTTTTCAATCTCACTTATCTTTGGTATCAAAAATTTACTGAAAGGGATATTGTGAGTAAACCATTACCTGAAATTACCGTTAAAGCTGTTTTCCTTGGAATTCTATTGTCAATGGTGTTGGCTGGAGCCAATGCCTATCTAGGGCTTTTTGCTGGAATGACCGCTTCTGCTTCTATACCTGCCGCTGTTATTAGTATGGGTGTCTTGAGAATGTTCAAGACCCACAATATACTTGAAGATAATATTGTCCAAACCGCCGCCTCAGCTGGCGAGTCACTGGCTGCAGGTGTTATTTTTACCATACCGGCCCTACTCCTTATGGGTTATTGGGAAACATTTAATTATCTCGAAGTGGCCAAAATTGCTAGCGTTGGAGGATTAATTGGCGTTCTATTCACGATTCCCCTTCGAAGGGCGTTGATTGTAGAAGCCAAACTGACCTATCCGGAAGGAATAGCAACTGCAGCAGTTCTTCGTGCAGGTCACGCTAGCGATACAGATTCAGAAGATGAAGTTCAAGGAGGTCTAAGACTCTTAACCTTTGCTGGTCTGGCGGCAGCTTCCATGAAACTTGGGCAGCAGGGATTTGCCCTATGGCATTCCGCGTTGGAAGGAGCAACCCATTTAGGTCGATCCGTTTTTGGGTTTGGCCTGGACCTCTCTCCAGCTCTGATCTCTGTTGGCTACATTGTAGGGCGCAACATTAGTATTCTAGTTTTCGCAGGTGGCCTAATATCCTGGTTTGTTGCTATTCCAATCTACACTGCAATTTACGGTTTTGAGGGTGATGCAATGGAAGCAGCCAATACTATTTGGGATACTAAAATCCGATACATGGGCGTTGGTGCCATGGTAGTTGGTGGAATTTGGTCATTGATCAAGCTATTCAAACC
>CAZOBQ010000045.1:0-16187 GCA_964578155.1 uncultured Lentisphaeria bacterium | reverse complement strand
GAATACAGTACCCATTTTTGAAAAGTGGGCCAGGATAAAAGCCAGGGATGTGTATAGACGGGCAAGAAATCCAAAGCGCTTTTCAAAATATTCATAAGCCGAGATCCCTATGGATTCACGGAACAATGGTACGACAAATCCAACCATGAATACCAATACAACAGGTACCATGAGTCCTTGAACAAGCCTGATCCAATTCCCGTTAAATCCTTCCCCTGGATAGGCGAGAAATGTTATTGAAGAGATCAGTGTTGCAAGTATCGAAATACCTACCGCCCAGGCTGGCAATCCGCCACCAGCTTTAAAATAATGGCTTGAAGTTGACTGACGTTTTGCAAAGCGCAGTCCGACACCGATGGATCCAACCAGTGTTAGGATCACAATTAGGTAATCAATTGGGTGTAGAGAGTATTCCATTTTAACCTCTAGTTATTAATCAGTTATGGATTTAAGTAGGTCAGAATCGAGCCTGTTGGCCACTCATAGCTGCCTACTTTTGTTGTAATGTTCATTCCGCTATTCTCGGTTGAGAATTGTACCACACCGGGCTCAGGTATGTGACTCGGTTTGTATATTTCATCATGAAAACAGCTCAAAACTTCTGTAGCCGTCGCACCCCCCTCTATGATCAGCTCATTAATGGATATCTGCTCACGCACTGAGGTGACAACCCGGGCCATGCACTCAGTAAGTTTTGGAGGTATGCCTTCTTCAAGGGCGGTCGGTCCATCGACGGCAATTACAGCAATAGAACTCATTTTTAAATTTTTCAGTACATCATCTTTCCATATGTCCATGTAAGCTGGGTCTGAAAGATTTTTCAAAGTCAACTCAGCCGGGAAATAACTGATCACCGTTCCGTGATCAGCGAGAACCCATCGGGCGTATAGAGCCTCCTGAGAGCGGCTCCCTAAAACAAGGAGAATATTTCCACTAGGCGATTGACTTTGATCTGTTTTAGAAACTGAAATCTCTGGAAGCCTGTATCGCAACATTGCTTCGAAGGCTGCTGCGCCTCCTACAATCAGGGAGTCTTCACTGGTTGTTTTCAAATGAATATTCAAATCCGCGTCAGATGTCAGATTTCCGATGCAGATGTTGCCAGAACGCGGGCGCGTCCCGGGTTCGATCAAACCGATCTTATACTTCTCAGAATCCCCCAGCAAAGCCTGCACTGAAGAATCTCGCACAGGATACTCTGGATCATGGCTGAATTCAGTGAGATGAAGAGGAGCCTCATTGATCATGAATACGCCATTATTTATCCACCTGCCGATAGCTGGATTGCCAGGCAATACAACGGCGGATCTGTATGCATCCAGTTCCAGGAAACATTCCACCATTTGGAGCACATGGCCCCGCATAACAGAGTCAATTTTTAGGAATAACCTGTGTTCTGGAGCTGTCTTGAGTTGATCGATGAGAGACTCAAGGGTAGAAAGCACACCCGAAATGTCCATGGATCGAATGCCACTGTCCACAACCGTCAGGTCGCTTAGAGAATTGGGGATTTTCTTCTGAAGAAGTTGCGTCTCCAATCCATAGGAAAAACCGCTTCCAGCTATTTCAGCTGCGCCGGTAAAATCATCCGACACAACAATAATTGGGAGGTGTGTCGTGCTCATCGGCTCTGCACCAATTTGGTAGCAATTTCAATGGATTCAAGCAAAGCCGCTTGGGATGCGATTCCCTTGCCTGCAATATCGAAGGCTGTCCCGTGATCCACCGATGTTCGAATGATCGGTAAACCCAAAGTGATATTCACACCATGCACATCCCCCATCTGGTTTTTCTCCCTGTCCCACTCAAATGCAAGCATTTTGAACGGGATATGACCCTGGTCATGATACATGGCCACAGTAATATCATATCTGCCTGTTATCGCTTTTGCAAACAGCGTATCTGGAGGTACTGGGCCTTCAACATCAAGGTCCAGTTCCAGAGCAGCATTTATAGCCGGTAATATTTCCTCTTCTTCCTCATTACCGAATAAACCACCATCAGAACTGTGGGGGTTCAAACCAGCCACACCGATGCGTGGATTCTGTATCCCGAACCGCTGACAGGCATCATGAGCGAGCTGTATCACTTCAAGAATTCGGCCTTTTTTGATCAGTTCAGTTGCGTCTCGTAAAGAGACATGCGTCGTTACATGGACAACACGGAAATCACCGTTTACAAGCAACATACTTACTTTGCTAGAATCTGTGAAGTGAGCATAAATTTCTGTATGACCTGCGAATGGTATTTGAGCTGCTGAGAGGGCTTCCTTGTTGATGGGATTGGTCACAGTAGCATCCACATCTCCTGATTGGGCAAGTTCAATAACCTTTTTTATGTATTCGAAAGAAGCCTTACCCTGGGAAGCTTTAACAGATCCAATTTGATATTCAGCCATATCAAAAAGAGGCATATGGATCACATCCATCACACCCTGACCAAATCTAGCTTCTGAAACCTCATTGATCGGCCTGATCTCAACCGGCGTATTAATTTTCTCGGAGACAGATTTCAATATACGTATATCTCCTACCAGCACAGGTCGACAGTATTCATAGAGGACTGATTCCTTAAAAACCTTAATGGCTATTTCGGGGCCAACTCCTGCCGGATCACCCATTGTGATGGCAATTTTTGGTAACACCTGCGGCATTTTAATCTCCTAGCCTTTCAAGATGTCCAGCTTCGATCCACTCCAATACTTTTATGCGTACTTTTTCCTCTTCATTAGCATCCAGCATGGTCAGAGGTGGAATCATTCCTCCTTCTCCCAAGCCCAGATGCTTGAGAATCATTTTCAAGGTAGCGAGTGATTGTCCCAGTGTTCGACCAGCCCCCTGATAAAGCGTAGATATCTTATCATGCATCTCCTGATGCTTCGTGGCAAGCTCCTGATCCCCTTTTACAGCTGCATTAAATAAATCCACACAGAGCTTTGGTACGATATTTCCAGTACTCGGAGCAAGACCATCAGCACCCAGATGTGTGCCCTCTACCAATTTTGCACCCCATCCAACGAAGAAAGAGAAATCCATGCGATCTCGCCAGCGCTCGCAGGCTTCTTTAAGTCGCTCATCGTCTCGCTCGGAATCTTTGAGACCGACAATGTTTTCATGATGACTGAGTGTCTCGATTATTTCCAGAGGGATAGAGATCTTTGTTGTTGCAGGAATATTGTAAAGGATCACGGGGATGGGACTCTTGCTCGCGATCTCTTCATAGTAGCTTAAGATCTGATCATTTGTAAGCGGATAATAATAGGGTAAATGAACAACGCCCGCTGAGACTCCCTTGTCTGCGTAATCCTTTGCAGATTGGAGTGTATCACTTGGATTGATCCCTGAGATACCAACATAAATTGGGCCATTCCCATGCACTGCATCACGTACGGAGGATACGAGCTGAGCGGCTTCGTTTCGAGGAATTGATAGTGCTTCACCTGTGGTGCCCAATACAAATGGGATTCCTCCCGATTGGCTAATAACCTGAGCCAATTTCCCCATGGTCTCTGCGTCAACCTTTCCTGTCCTTAGAGCGGGTGTAGCCATTGGTATGGCGACACCTGAATACTTTTTCTTTGTTGAATTCATCAGAGAATGTTCCGATCAGTTTATTCTGTTACTAAATTTTTATAGAGAGCTATAGCGTCATCCCGAGTAATCTCACGAGGGTTATTGCGCAATAGCCTGGTTACCGTCATTGCTGAATCAGCAAGATCCTCAATTTTCTCTGGAACCTCCGCCAGCTGAGGAACACCAGCAGGGATGCCACATGCATCCGCCAGATCACGCGTTGCCTCGATACCTTTCAGGGCAGTTGAACTTGTATCTTCATCAAATCGTACACCCATGGCTAGCGCAACATCTGCATAGCGTTCTTCGTTAGCTTCCAGATTGAACGACATGACATAGGGCAGAAGAATGCTGTTGGCCAACCCATGAGGAATTTTAAATATTCCCTCCAGTGGGTAAGCCAGTGCATGAACTCCTGCTGTATTCACGGGACCGAGGCACATGCCTCCAAACAGGCTGCCCTGAGCTAAATTGATCCTTGCTTCAAGATTATCCCCCCGTATGACCGCCTGCTCAAGATTCTGAGAAATCAGTCGGATACCCTGGAGAGCAAATCCATCGACCATGGGGTGAGCAAACTTGTTGGTATAGGCCTCTATACAGTGAGTGAGAGCATCCATTCCACTGGCAGCTGTCAACCCAGGAGGTGCAGTCAATGTGAGCTCAGGTTCAACAAAGACCGCATCAGCCACCAGAAGCGGACTAATGATAGCCCGTTTCAATTGAACAGACTCATCAAAATAAATTGCATTGGGAGAAACTTCGCTACCTGTACCAGACGTCGTAGGCGCCAGGATGAGGAAAGGTTCACGCTTTTGAAGATTCCCAATTCCAAACGCATCCTCAAGGAGTTGGTCATTCCCAATCATAGCAGCCACCCCTTTGGCGACATCCATGACGCTACCTCCTCCCACACCAAGCACACAATCAGCACCAGTACTGCGAGCAGAAGAAATGCTCGCTTCCAGCATTGAGATAGTTGGCTCACCAAAAATTGAGGTATCCACTTGGATCTTAATCCCGTCAGCTCTGAGTCCATCCAAGATAGGATTTACCTTGTCCAGAAGCTCAGGTGCTACGAGAAGATAGATATTGCTTACACCTGCTTGTTGAATCTGATTTCCGAGCGAATCAAGACAACCAGGTCCAAAATTCAACCTTTTCGGTTGGGTAATGTCAATGATTCGCTCAGTCATAAGCTTATCACTCCTCCGGGAATCGTAAACTGGCACGTTCAGGGTCGTAATTCGGGTTCACTGACATCTCCTGCGCATCGATTGCTTTTCGCCATGCATGGAGTGTGGAGCGCATCTCCTTTACCTTTTCAGGCATTTCGGCTGACAGGTCATTGGATTCACCAATATCCTTGCGGAGATTAAATAGACTTACTTCACCATTTTCCTTCAATAGACTCTGCTCATACCATTCAATAAGCTTGTAATCACCCATACGAACTGCGCTGGCAGGTCTATATCCGAGGTGGTGATAATGGGGATAGTGAAAGTAGAGTGTCTCTCTATCAAAATCTCCTTCTCCTGTAAGTAGGGGTAGTAAACTGACACCGTCATATCCTTCGCTGGATCGTCCAAATATTTCGGCAAATGTGGGAAAGAAATCATCCGAAGTTACCAGTGCCCGAGAGTCTTGATTCTCTGCAACAACACCAGGCCAGTTGATAGCCAGAGGTACTCGGATCCCGCCTTCCCAGATCGTAGCTTTCCCACCGCGCAAGGGTGCCTGGTCCTGGAGGAATTCTAGTCCTCCATTGTCAGAATAAAACACAATAATGGTCTTGTCATCTATCTCCAGATCTTCAAGCAGGGTAAGAATCTGTCCAATCCCTGTATCCATGCGCTCGATCATGGCGCCCATAATTGGGTTGTTCACGTCCAGATCAGCCCCTTCTTTGGCTTCATACTTCGCCACTAGATCTGGTTCCTCTATTAGTGGTCTGTGAACAGCATGATAAGCGACATAACAGAAAAACTTCTCATCTTTGTGTCGCTTGATAAAATCCAGGGATCGGGCGGTGATCTCTTGCGAGTGATGGGGATCAGAGTATGGGTCTGTGTCAGCTTTGGGCTTCACTGTTGTGAGGATCTCGTCCTTATGAAAACCCTGACTCTCCGGATCACCCGGCCGACCTCCCTCATATTTTTTATCCTTATTCAAGTGCCACTTGCCAAAGTGACCATTGATATATCCCTCATCTTGAAACATCTCAGCAAGGGTCTCATATTCAAGAGGCAGTCCAGTGGTCAATTGCTGCGGTGTTGTAAGCTTCTGATAGGGGTAGGGACTACCAGGTATGTAATCGGTAATATGTAGGCGAGCAGGATTATAACCTGTCATTAGGCTTGCTCGAGTTGGGCTACAGACGTTAGCGGCTGCATATGCATCACTGAAATAGATACCGCCTGCTGCAATTTTATCAATGTTTGGGGTTTCATAGAACTGGTTCCCATGATATCCAACCTGATTCCACCCCAGGTCATCTACAAGGATGAAAACAAGATTCCAATCCTCTTCCTCCACTCGGCAAGCATTCAGGGAGTATACCAGTAGTCCGAGGATTAAAAATTTTCTCAGATTACTGATCGCTTGATTCCGGTGTTCGTCTCTTTTCTTCATGTGACCTTCATCCCTCAACTATTGGTTGATTTTAATTTCATACATTTTGCCAAGTGATACAACATGGTTTGACTCTGGTCCAATATCCTATTCACTCCAGTTCAGCATGGGTGGTTGAATTGCTCCCTTATCAATCTGCTTCTCTACATCGTTCATGATGCGATCGGCCTCATCGGCGGGATAGCCTAGGAGAAGCAGACTATTTCTTACGAGATAGTTAGCCAGAAAGGTGGAATCTTCCGGCAAATCCCCTTCATTCCGCATCTGATAAAAAATATCTACCAAACCCTGTATGGAGATTGCCAGCAAGTCTATCTCGCGCTCCGTATAGCGATCTCCAAAGAATTCATTGAGTCGTATTTTCTTATTTTCCAGGGAGAAATTGTGAATTTCAGGTACTGTACGCACCATGTGAAACATCCGGGCCAGTTTAGGATCTTCCAGGGTTTTGGTATAACCAATCCTGAGATCGAGTGCAAATGCTACCTCTGGTTCAAGATTGAGTCTGGCGATATCATATATCTGTTCCCGCAGAAGCTTGACCATTTGAATGAAGATAATCTTCAGTATCTCATGTTTGTTTGGGAAGTGATGATATAGATTCCCAATAGAGGTATCCGCCCGTTTAGCGATCTCCCTCACGGAGGTTTGGTTGTAACCCTTTTCCAGGAACAGGTCTACAGCAGCTTTCAGGATTCGTTGGGTCATGAGTTGACCCTTCCGGAATGTCTCTCGATCTACATGCGGTTCATGACCTAAGTTTTTCATATATTTTCCTGTGTCAATAAGGCGCTTAAGAATATTTACTAGAACATTGTTCGGTAAATATATAACATTGTTCGGTTTTTTCAAGTAATTTTACTTTTTACTAATTATATTCCCCCTTTCATCTTTATCTCCTTGCCATTACCTAATATTTATACGAAAATAAGTTCAATGAATTCTCTACACACTTCTCCCGCATTCAGAGACCGTATCTCAATTGGAAATAAATTATTTCAGACCGCCATTTCCCGAGTACAACCAGAGCAGGCCATTCTTGAGCATTTGGTCCTGGATGAAAACACACTGACCGTTGGTAAAACAAGGGTTCGTCTCGATACACTGGATCGAATAATGGTACTTGGTTGCGGGAAAGCCTCTGGGGCAATGGCTCTCGCCGTAGAGAGAATTCTGGGTTCTCGTATCGATGATGGTCTGATCATAACCAGTGATGGTAATTCACGTCTCACGCAATATGTGGAGATTGTCGAGGCTAGCCACCCTGTTCCAGATGAAAGGGGGCTGGCTGCTGCAAAGCGTCTTGTAAACATGGCGGAAAGTGCCGATGCTGACACTCTCGTCCTGTTTCTGCTCTCTGGGGGGGCATCGGCACTACTCACCCATCCGCTCCCCAGCATATCACTTCCCAGCATTCAAGATATGACCACCCTGCTTCTCCGAGCCGGTGCCAGTATTCAGGAAATCAACACCATCAGAAAACAACTTTCATCAGTGAAAGGCGGTAAATTAGCTGAGATACTTTATCCAGCCACTGTCATGTCACTTGTGATCAGTGACGTGATCGGTTCGCCCCCCAGTATTATTGGTTCGGGTCCAACGAGCCCAGAGATAAGCACACTGAAAGATGCCAGGAAGATTCTGGAGTGCTATCACCTGGTGGAAAATATCGAAGATGATATCAGGGATTTTGTGTGCTCGGACTCAGACATCAATCTCACTGAGGATCACCCTTGTTTTCAGCGAACCAGCTACCACATCATCGCAGAGAGTCGTGATGCGCTCAATGCCGCAGCGGCACAAGCTCAGGTTCTGGGATTTGACACCTCAATCATTTCCGATAAAATTGAAGGGGAAGCCCGGACGACAGCACACGAGCACCTCAATATGATTTTACCTTTACTGAGCTCGCAGCAACCTCAATGCTTCCTTTTCGGTGGCGAAACAACAGTGACTGTCACAGGTAATGGTCTTGGTGGAAGAAATCAGGAGTACATCCTGTCACTTATCGACAAAATCCAGGAAATGGACGGGCTATTCATCATGTCAAGTGGGACGGACGGCATTGATGGTCCTACTGATGCAGCTGGTGCCTGGATTGATGGATCAAGTTCCATGAGAGCAGAGAGACGCAGACTGGAGCCCCTGCAGACACTCGCAAATAATGATGCTTATAATTTCTTTAAGGCATTGAATCAGCTCATTATTACGGGACCAACAGGAACAAATGTCATGGATATAGCTATATACCTCTGGTTTCCCCGTTAACTGATATCAATAGCAAGGATTAATAGCCTTTCTAACAGGAAGTACCCCAAACAGCTCATCGGTGACCATCTGATATTGGGAGACACTTGCAGGCTGGTGTACATGTCGCCATTATATCAAAATAAGCCCCGCAAGTGGGGCTTATTTTGATCTGCTTTAAAACCAGAATTAATTCATCGTGAAGTCGTATCGAGTTAATTGAGATTCCGCGACAAGTTCGACAGCTGCATAACTCGTATCTGATTCCAGTTCGTAACCCGCTGCAGAGAGATCGTAGGTACCTCCTACCAAAATGAATTGATAGTGTCCACTCTCACTAGTCAAAGTAGATGTAGTATCTCCACCTGAGACTGCTTGGATAACAATATCCTCCAGTGCAGCACCATCTGAATCTGAAACTAAACCTGAGATAGTTCCAGACAGGACACTCTTGAATACTTTAAATGTAGGTCTAAGTGTATATCGATCCTGTTTCGGATGGTTTTTAATGGATCGTGAAGCATCAAAATCCAGATAGATCTCCGCGATTTCATTCTCTTCGATAGAGAATCCCAGGTTCAGCTTGACACCTGACTGGCTACCACTCGGGACTTTCAGCTCATGGCTTTCGCCATCTACAACAATTGCCGAACTATCACCAAGAAGAAGGCGCAGTTGTGAGTATTGACCTGTTTCTAGATTTTCTTCGATTAGAGTCGCTATTTGCCCGTTTACCAGTTCAAGGAAGTCGATTGTGGTGTCTACTTCACTTAGGATAATCCACCCAGCGGTAGTATCCGCCGTATCTGCATTAGCTTTATGAACACTCACTTGAATAATATTCAGGTAGATGTGCTCAACATCCCCCTGAAATGGCGCATCAAAAGCCTGAATCACAAGGGTACCAGTTGTCCCTTCAACATCATCATCCGTGCTTTCACAGGCGACAAATATCAGTAATATTCCCATCATCAGGTAAGCAATAAGTTTACTCATCATATTCTCCTCTTAATAATTCCTAGCAAAAATATAATGCCAACTCAAAAACGAATCGTGATATGAGACACAATAAATATTTTCCTGTAGGAATATATAATGCCCCATCTCGGTAGGATTCCTCCAATTATTGAGCAGTGAGAGCGAGATTCGGATGATGTTGATCGAGATCGAATGTGGAAGTAATGAAAGATAGCTTAAGTGCTGTTAATTAGCAATTATTTTAAACTTACTGACTAATCTCCACAGATATCGTGGATGATTCCCATCTTCAATATTTTTACAATATTTCATCCAAACATTTTGACACAAATACTGTAACCCACTGACCCTCATTGAGTTATTCTGGACTTAAAATCCCTCGCCCTAAACAGGCGTGCCGGTTCGATTCCGGCCCCGGGTACTACCTTAATACATTGATTATACTTCTATTACAGCTACGCTGTATGAGTGATAATGTTGTATGATAGACTTGATGATATAGACAAATCACGCCACCACAGGCCATATTCATTGATAATATATTGATACACTTTTACTTTCAGAATAGTATTAGCTATGTGGATACTACAGGAACGGCAAGCCTGAGGATAAATATATCGCTACTTGTTCAGAGCTCCAAAATAACGTTTTGCTTCTTTCATAACCCGGGGAGCGAGTAGAAGAGTAGCTGTCATCGTGGGGATAGCCATCAAAGCATACATACCGTCAATAAAATTAATTGCAATATCAAGTGAGATCAGAGAAGCTATAGCTAGTACGAGTACATAAAATATTCTGTAATACTTTTTATAACGGCTACCGAAAAGATAAGAAGTGCATTTACTCCCATAATATGAGTAACCAATCATTGTTGACATGCTGAAAATAATCACACAAATCATAAGGATATAACGGCCTACTTCACCCAGCTCGTGCGAAAATGCTTGTGTCGTCAGAGTCACGCCATTGCTTGCGCTAGACTGCCACATACCGGAGAAAAGAATGGCAAAAGCAGTCACGCTGCAAACTATGATGGTGTCAATGAAGGGACCGATCATCGCCACAAGTCCTTCACGCACAGGCTCCTTCGTTTTTGCAGCTCCGTGAGCCATGGCCTCGGTGCCAATTCCGGCTTCATTGGAAAAAGCAGCGCGACGGATTCCTGTTATGATTACTGTACCTAAGGCACCACCCAATACTGCATCACCTGTGAAGGCGTCTTTTAGGATGAACATGAACATTTCTGGAATCTCTGCATAATGTTTGACCAGAATAGTCAGACCTGCCAACATATACAGGCTAACCATTACCGGTACCATCCTGGAGGCAACTAGGCCAATGCGCTTGATTCCCCCAAATATGACACTGGCGACGACTAAGGAAATCACTACACCCATCAGAAGGTTACCTATAATTGCATCACCAGCAAATAAGCCCTGCTGCTTAAAAACCTCATCTCGAATGATCTGTGTTAGTTGATTAGACTGGAATGGGGCTAAACAGCCAAAAAGACCAGCAAGACTGAACCATATCGCTAAAGGCTTGAATTTTTTGCCAAGACCAGTTTCTATGTAATACATGGGACCGCCCATGATTCGTCCTTCATCATCTTTCCCACGATAAAGGATGCTAAGAGTACAGGTAAAAAATTTAGTCGACATGCCCAAGATAGCACTGAGCCACATCCAGAAAATAGCACCCGGCCCACCTGTATGAATTGCAATTGCAACACCACTAATATTTCCCATCCCCACAGTACTAGCCAAGGCACTCGAAAGTGCCTGAAAGTGGGAAATGTCTCCAGGATCATCGTCAGAGTCATATTTACCAATGAGTATCATAAAGGCATGTCTAAAAAACCGAAAAGGTGTAAAGCGACTGTAAAAGGTAAAGAATAGACCACCACCAAGTAGGAGCACTAATAAAGGTGTTCCCCACATAAAGCTTGAAAAATCAGCAATGATTGAATCGATGGTAAGCATGTATTCTCTTTAAGCGCTTTCTAAGTCTGAGACTCTAATTGAAATTGATACACAGGAGTTACAGTGTATGATGTACTAGAACTTGGTGAGCATAAGATTACTTGAGGGATAGAATCTCACAAGCACCGTGCTGGCGGATATTCAAAACGGATAGTGCATTTGGGCTGATTATTTTACTCACGCAATCAGAATATTCCTGAAAATCTTCTTTATGAACATATGCTTGAATGGCTCCTGCAAATCCACCCCCATGAACGCGAGCAACGCCTCTGCCAGTTTGTTCAAAGAATGATTGGGATATTCCCAATGCAAAACCTAGTCCCTGTTCCATCCCATCACTTTGAGGGGGGATGGCATTTTGAAGAACATTCTGCGATGAAGCTCCACTTGCTGCTACTTTTTCAAGAAAGGTGTTAAAGTCAGTAGATTCAAGAGCTGCAACCATCTGTTGCACACGATTGTTTTCTCTAAAGAAGTGCATAGCTCTTAAAACTGCACGGTCACCCAACTTCGGTCGAATAATTGTCATCTTGTCATACAGCAAATTCTCATTCTGGCTCCGTAATAACTCTGAACCTAATTCTTGAGCCACAGCACTCATTTCAGCTGGGATAGAGGCATATGCCGGCGTCAGGTCAGCATGACTGCTACCAGTATTCACGACAACGAGAACATAGTCAGTAGTATCCATATCAAATCTAACTTTTTGGATATCAATATGGCTGGGATCAGCAAAGTCAATTTTCATAATCCCACCAATTGCTGAAGCAGTTTGATCCATTAATCCACAGGGTTTCCCAAAAAATATATTTTCAGCAAATTGTCCAATTTGAGCAATTTGTTCTGGTAGTAGTTTGCTCTCATTGAAAAGATTATTCACAATAGTGCCAATTAAGACTTCAAAACTAGCAGAAGAGGAGAGTCCGGAGCCAATACCAACGTTACTTGTAATTTCAGCTGAAAAACCACCTATCTGACCACCTGATTCATCAATTCCAGCGAGTACACCCCGGATAAGCGCATTGGTTTTACCCTTTTCTGAAGATCTTTTACCAAGATCTGAAATATCCATCTCAAATATCTCGCTATAACCATCAGATCGGATTACCACCTTGTTGTCAACTCTCTTGCTTACAGCTGCCAGCATGTCTTTTTGGACAGCGGCACATAATACTACTCCTAGATTATGGTCAGTATGATTCCCTCCCAGCTCAGTCCGTCCAGGAGCGCTGAAAAGATGGGTAACAGGGTCTTTTGAACGTACCATTAAATCTGTTATACGATTCAACTCAGCAGAATCATCTTCTATTTCACCATACAGGTCTTGAAAAAGATCTGATTTTCCCTGGTTTTTGATTTCCTTGATAATATCGTGAGTGGTCCAAATCATCATCTTAATCTCCAGCTTTCATTAGGAATAGGTCTCAGGAAGTGCGGCAAGTTTTTCTGCAGCCAACTCAGGTGTGAGATCTCTTTGAGCCTCGGCGAGTAATTCATAACCCACTAGAAATTTCTTCACGGTGGCAGATCTCAATAAGGGCGGATATATATGGGCATGCAATGTCCAATGATCCTTGGATTCATTATCGTTTGGAGCTCCGTGCCAACCCATGCTATATGGAAATGAAACATTAAAAAGATGATCATATTTTGTTAGCAATCTTTTGAGCAAATCTGCTAATTTTTTAACCTGAATTGGATTAATATCCTGCATTCGAGTGATCGGGCTCAGAGGTAGGACCATAGTTTCAAATGGCCAAGTAGCCCAAAATGGTACCACGGCTACCCAATCTGAGTTTTGGCAGACTATCCTTTCCCCTGCTTTCAATTCTTGTTTAGCATAATCAATGAGTAATGCTGTTCCAAGTTTCTCGGTGTACCTGTGTTGCGATTTATTTTCCTTTGCCAATTCAGTAGGTACAAAATTTCCAGCCCACAACTGACCATGTGGATGTGGGTTAGATGCGCCCATCATCTGGCCTTTGTTTTCAAATATCTGAACCCACTTATAGCGCTTTCCGAGTTCACCAGATTGCTCTTGCCAAGTCTTGATGACTTCTTCAATCTTCGATAGCTCCAATTCTGGGAGACTTAGATCATGTCGGGGAGAATAGCAAATAACCCGGGATGTTCCTGAAGTAGAATCCCATCTAAATAGGTCATCCTCCTGGTGATGCAGTTTATCATTTTCGTTGGGTAGAAGAGCTGGATAGTCATTGGTAAAAACATAAGTTCCATCATAATTGGGATTCTTAGCACCTGAGGCCCGAGATCCGCCAGGACACAAGTAACATGCTGGGTCGTGTTCAAGCCTTCCAGCAACGCTAGGCTCCTCCTGCTGACCCAACCAGGGTCTTTCAGTGCGATGCGCCGATACTAACACCCATTCACCAACGAGTGGGTTGAAACGACGATGTGGACTATCCCCTGGACTATTCATGCTACTGCTTATCCCCTACCAGAATATTGAGTATAAAGCAACAAGTATAACACCTATGATCATGGCGCTGATATTGAATACGGGTTCAGTTGCAAAATATTTTCGTGATACTGCGATACCTTTAGAATCATCAGCACCCTTACCCTCAAGCTGACTGATGATAGCAATAATGATCATGGTTGCAATCCACACGATCATCATCTGGTGCATCCAAGGCAGCATCGTACCTAGTTTTAACATTAATGCGATGGGAATTGAAGAAACAGCACCCCAGATAGCGGCGCTGTTTGTTGATTTCTTATAAAAGAGTCCCATTATAAATACACCCAAGATTCCAGGACTCACAAGACCTGTATATTCCTGGATATACTGAAACATTTCCTTTATTGACCCTAGCATTGGAGCAACTAACACCGCAATTACTAACGCGACCAGAACCGCAATTCGTCCTACTTTAACAGTTTCCCTATCATCGGCGTTTGGATTGATATATGCTCGGTAAATATCCATGGTGAATATGGTTGAAGTTGAATTCAACATAGATGCTAGAGATGAGACAATAGCTGCCGCCAAGGCAGCTAGTACTAATCCTTGAAAACCAGAAGGGACAAACTGACTAATCAACCATGGATAAGCTTTATCATAGTTGACGCCATTCCCACTGCTAAACGCCTCATTAACACCTGGAATAGCACTGGTTCCTTCCGGTGCTGTGAACATTACATAGGCGACAATCCCCGGAATAACCACAATCAGAGGAATGATAAGCTTAAGAAAGGCTGCAAAAGCAATACCCTTTTGTGCTTCTTTCAACGATTTCGCAGCGAAGGTCCTTTGGATAATGTACTGGTTAAATCCCCAATAGTAGAGATTGGCTACCCACATCCCTCCTACCAGTACAGCAATCCCAGGCAGATTGCTAAAACTTGGATGACCTTTTTTAAGGATCATATGAAAATGATCGCCGGCAACATTGTAAATATGGGATAAACCTACAAACACACCACCCTCCGGTGTCACATGATTCAGGGCAATTATGGATGTAATAAGACCTCCTACTATGAGCAGAATTACCTGAATCACATCTGTCCAAGCAACTGCTGATAAGCCGCCCCAGATAGAATACGCAGCGGCAAAAAAGGCCAAAGCTAGGATCCCATGCATGATATAGTCCCCGTTTCCAGATCCAAGGATAGTATCGAGAGCCTTGGCACCCAGGAATAGAACAGAGGTTAGGTTTACAAAGATGAATAAACCTATCCAGAAAACTGCAAGGATGGTTTTAAGATTCTTGCTATATCGAACCTCAACGAACCCGGGAATGGTATAAATATTCTTTTCAATGAAAATGGGGAGGAAATATTTTCCCACTATGATCAGTGTGATAGCCGCCATCCACTCATAAGAAGCTATTGCCAGACCCAGGGAAAATCCCGAGCCAGACATACCGATGAACTGCTCAGCTGAGATGTTGGCAGCGATGAGCGAAGCTCCAACAGCCCACCAGGGGAGCGATTTACCCGCGAGGAAGTAATCCTCTGCATTCTTTTCATGCCCCTCCTTTGATCTTGATACCCAAAGACCAACTGAGATAATTGTAACCACGTATGCGGCAAAAATAAAATAATCAAATCCAGAGAATTGCATTAATCATCCTTTCACTTTCTTATCACACATCAACAACACCAAATTTATAAACCATATGGTGTTCATATTTTTCATTAACTCCCAGAACAGCCGCCGGGAAATTTGATTCACGCGGAGCGTTCGGAAAAGCTTGTGGTTCAAGACAGATTGCCTGTCTTGGTTTGTAAATCTTACCATGCTTACCTGGGTACGGTCCATTTAGAAAATTGCTCGTATATAGCTGTAAACCGGGTGCATTGCTGAAAACCCTCAGGGATCTACCATTTTTAGCATGTACCAGATGTGCAAACAGTTCGTCAACACCTGTTTTCACGAAGCAGTGGTCAAATCCCTTTGCCCTGATTAACTGTGGGTGATCATCCCCTAGCTTACTATTAATATCATTTATTGATCTAAAATCGAATGGGGAATTTCCTACTGGGCTTAGCTCCCCGGTTGGTATAAACATTTCATTAATTGGTAGATAATGATCAGCGGATATCTGGAGCTGATGCTCTGCCAAATCAGGCAAGTTAATTCCTCCGAGATTGAAGTATGGGTGCTGTGTAAAGCTAACCACCGTTTTTTTATTGCTGGTTGCACTCATATCAATTCGCAACTCATTGTCTTCTGTCAGTTCGTATGTGAGTTGAATCTGTAGTTCCCCTGGAAACCCCTGATCACCATCTGGACTAATGATCCCAAGGTTAA
>CAZOBQ010000044.1:0-16369 GCA_964578155.1 uncultured Lentisphaeria bacterium | reverse complement strand
TTCAGCTGATATTGAAGGCGTAACCGGTATTGCTCATTGGAATGAAACTGGTAAAGCATATCCAAATGAATACAGCCAGTTTCAGAAACAAATGACAGCCGAGGTTACTGCTGCTGTACAGGCTGCGATTGATGTCGGTGCAACAGAAGTCTTAGTCAAAGATGCTCATGATTCAGGCCGCAATCTGATACTTGAGGATTTACCTGAAATGGTCAAAGTGGTCAGAGGTTGGGCGGGACATCCCTTATCAATGATTCAAGAATTAGATAGTAGTTTTGAGGCCATCCTATTTATTGGATATCATTCTCGAGCAGGACAGGGTACAAATCCACTGGCTCATACCATGTCATCTGCTCGAATTGCGCGTATGACCTTGAATGGTCAGGATATGTCTGAGTTTTATCTCCATGGATTAGCAGCAAGTTATTATGGTGTGCCATCTGTTTTTGTATCGGGCGATCAAGGTCTTTGTGACGAGGTACAAGAACATAACCCAGCAATTGAAACGGTGGCCACTCTTCGTGGTGTAGGGGATTCAGTAATCACACAGCATCCAGCTCTTTCTCTTTCTATGATTACCCAGGGGGTCACCAAAGCATTAAACGCTGATGTCTCACTTTGCATGTTGGAGCTACCAAAGGAGTTGGTCTTTTCTATTGAGTTCAAAAAACATCAGGATGCCTATAAAGCGTCATTTTATCCAGGTGCATCCAAACTTGATCCACTAACTGTGCAATTTATAACAGACGATTATTTTGAATTAATGAGATTCAATCTATTCGCCTATTAAACTGTAATATAAACCCTGTTGATGAAGTTTAATTCACCCTTCATAGTATCGTTATTGCTGTTATCAGTAACGCTGGCAGCAACAAGCCCAAATCCTGTAGATAGTGGCAATCCTCTTAGTGAGTACATTCAAGATCTAGATGAAATGGGTCGTACGCTGAGTGGCTGGGAAGGTGATGATGTTGAATTAGGCTCCTGGTTTTTTAGTTCATACGCCATGCTGATTCTCCAAAATAACGGCAATGATGTAAGGCAGCCCTTTCCAACAGCAGAATCATTGATACCAGAGCTCTGGAGTGATTTCAAATATATAAATCCTCGGTATTTAGTTGAATTGGCTGGAGGAGCGTTGTCTTTTAACGATATGATGTTGATTTCACGGGAGCGTCCTTTTAGCGCCCTGCGAACAGAAGAGCAGTTTATCCTCCATGTCGCGGGTATGAGTTACCTGCGAATGTTGGAGAGCGCGGTGGGGGATTCCACTTTTAAGGAAATTATTGGTACAACCCTTCAATCTGCTCAAGACCCAAAGCTGATCACTCGCGAGTTAATCAATGCCATTCATCAACATTCAGGCAGTGAGTTGAGTGAGCAATTCAGCTTAGCGCTAAACTCTGGTTCATGGATGGATGTTTCCATTCAGAAGGTCCGAAAAAAGAATGACTCCCTCCATATCTATATCAAGCACGAAGCAAGCTGGTCTTTTCCTGTGGATGTCATGCTAATCTCGAAGACTGGTGATAGTACAGCTTTAGTCTATGGGTTGAATGGGTCATACCCGCTGAGAGTACCGAATCGAGACTATGAAAAAATAATTCTGGATCCTGACCATAAATTAGCCGAATTCTACCGATTTAATAACAAATGGCCCAGGTTAAAAGACAATGTGTTTGTACAGCCCTTTGCTGCCTTACCCGATTGGGAATATTATAGAGTTGTAATAAGTCCCAATTCCTGGTCCGATTGGGATGGTGAAAAACGATATGCCTTGAAGATGACATCTGGTTTCGGAATTGACCTATGGCCGGCATACCCCAGTGATTATCGACATCGCATTTCGCTAGAGTTGAATGCCCATTCACCAGTTAATGCTGATGGTAGTTGGGGCAGCAGGTTGAGCTATGGTCATCCTCTTCTCTTACAGAAACGTCTTTTCAGTAATCTGAGTGTACATACCTATGATGATTGGTCTGGTGCTAGTGTGGGAGTAACCAAATATATTGGGAAGCAAAGTTTTTTAGTCCAGGGACCGAGATTGAAGTATCAACGAGTGAGTGCTGCATTCGAGATGGACCGTTATCGAGATTTGTTGGTATGGAGTTCTGATCAGAATATAAATATATTTAAAGCCTCCTATTCTGGTTTATCATTAACTCGGTTTGGAGACAGACTTTATGTCGTTCTAAATTCTGCCATTGGTACCGGTCCTGAAGGTCAGTTTTCAATGATGAAATCTCAGATAGACTTATCTGGTGTTTTTTGGAAGTGGTTGGTAACTGGAATTCAGTTTGCTTACGGCACCCAAGGGAAATCAACCCCCAGCCCCTACCAGTTTACTCATGATTATGCCTGGCAAGACAATCTTTCTGCCTTGCCCCGTTTTAGAGGTCAGTCAAAGGTCAATTATCAGGCAAACAACTATATGGGTTTGAGTGTCTCAGGTGGATATTGGTTGTCCTGGGTTCAGATAAAATTATTTGGAAGTAGCATGATATACGATCACGACGGACTTGAAATGGAGAAGGCAGTCCCTTACCATGCAGCCGGTATAGGATTTGAGCATAAATCATTTTTTACTGCGGGTTTCTATTTCCCTGTCTGGCAATCACATCCCATTGAGGGTGAAGAGTCATGGGCATGGCGTTATCAGTGGAAACTCACCTGGAATCTGTAATTAATCTGTAGAGACACAATGCATTGTGTCTCTACAGTATTATATTTTGACCATCAAGAAATCTGAATAGGAGGTTGTGAATGGAATGGGTTCTCTCAATTCGTGCTGAATGGTTAACACCAATTATGAAATTTTTCACCTTTCTCGGAGATGAGGAATTCTTCTTATTGTTTCTGCCCTTGGCATATTGGTTTTGGCGCAAAGATCTTATGGGTCGTGCTGGGATGGTTCTACTTTTCACATTTGTCCTTAATGCTGTGATCAAGGGGGTATTCGAGGTTCCTCGACCAGATACAATTCAACATCTGGTCCATGCTGACGATTGGTCTTTCCCCAGTGGTCACTCTCAAAGTGCCATGGTTTTATGGGGCTGGTTGGCTTGGGAGCTCAAGGATAAACGGGTTTATTTCGTGGCGGCTATATTGATTGCGGCTGTAGGCTTTTCAAGAGTTTATCTAGGTGTTCACTATCCTACTGACATACTGGGTGGTTTCTTGATTGGCCTGGTAACGATCGCTGTTTATGCATGGATACTCACCCTTAAACCAACCGGCTGGAAGAGCTTAGGACCGACACGGCAGAGTGTCATTTTCTTCGTACTACTTATGGGTCTTTTTATGCTGGTGCCCGATTTGTCGGAGGTGGCAATCAAAGGTGGGGCTGCTTTCACAGGGTTTTTAGCCGGTTATTTGCACGAGAAAAAATACTTATCCTGTAGTTTTAAAACGGGTATGGGCATTCTGCTGTCAAAATTTGTCTTGGGGATAGTTGGTATCCTGATGATCTGGATAGGGCTTAAACAAATTTTTGTTTCCATCGGATACACAAGCGACATGGCCATGTTTATTCGCTATACCCTCTTAGGTGCCTGGATCAGCTATGGGGCGCCCTATTTATTTTGTCAGTTTGGATGGAATCAGGAGAACAGGTAAAAAAACTAAAAACTATAGAATGTGTCATGCTAAGCATGACACATTCTATAGGAACTTCTTCTTTTTATTTCAGGTAAACCATTTTGATAGTTTGACTGGCACTCGCTGTCTGGAGTCTGGCGAAATACACACCTGCACTGGCAGGATTGTCAAATTGGTCCATTCCATTCCACTGAACACTATAACTTCCAGCAGATTTTACATCATCCTGAAGCGATACTACCTCATTACCTAAAACATCGAATATCCTAAGCAGGACAGTGGATTGTTGCAGTAATACATAGTTGATCGTCGTACTTGGATTGAAGGGGTTAGGGAAGTTCTGCTTGAGAATAAACTGCTCTGGATGCTGCTCATTTTCAACTGCTGAAACAACATAGGTGTGTGTTCCTGGAGTTAAATAGGCATTAAGACTGCCCACCTTATCATCCAGGAAATTAGCTGGTGCAATAGTCCACTCGGCAGGATTAAATGTTGCGCTACCGCCAACAATATCGGTATTACGATAAGCGTATGAGTCTAGATATTCCCAGACTGAATCTGTACCATCAACACCGATATAGCCATAGACATCCAGAACGTTACTATTGTTGTCACGTAATTCATAGGTGTCATCACCATTTCCAATAATTGGACCGATGCCATAATCGAGTCCAAATATAACGTGTTCAGGTATCGCCAATTCTATATATGTAGCCCAGTCTCCCTCTGTGGCATTAGTCAGTACAACAGATTTACCTGCAGGAAGAGCATATTCTGGGAATGTGAATGTTGTCTCATCTGCAACTGCGCTTCCGCCACTGTAGCGACTAACCACAAATCCAGTAAGCGTTGCGTCTGTGACTCCAGTATTTGTTATCTCTAAAATCTTTGGCTTTCCACCTGTATTGGGACCGTCGACGACTTCTGAAATAATAAGGTTCCCTGTTCCATCGCCACCAGCAATTTCGTTATCAATGATGATCAGTTGAAATGTTGTAGGGTTACCCAGGGTTGCATTATTTCCACCTGAAATATTTGATAGTTCAAAGACAAGCGTATCAGCGCCATCAATATCGGAGTCATCGAGAATATCAATAGAAAAAGAAAGGGGTGTATATGATCCAGCTGGGAACGTCAAGTTCTGGGGCATGGTCACTTGATAATCACTTCCTGCGATAGCATTGGTAGGTTTGAGACTTACATCCAGGTTTGTAGCATTGGTGGTATCAGCATACGCGATATTAACATTAACCTGAATACTTCCAGCGTCTTCAAAAACTGAACTGGTAGCGTTCGCAAAGTTAACAACTGTTTCACCATTCCACATGAGCTGAGCGTATTCAGGATGATCAATAAATGGATTTCTATTTCCCTGGTAGCCATAAATTACATTGTTCCGGTTTTGTTCAAATTCATCAACCGGATCCATTGCATGCCAGGCTAATAATGTCGATAATTTTGCGAAAACGGGAGCATTTGTCCAGTTGTCGCTCGGTATAGTGTTTAGTAGCTCAAGATCAGGTTCAAGACCCTCGCCTTCGTATCTTGTCGCCATATAAAACATCATGCGGGCCACATCACCGGCATCTTCAGGTCTTGGCTGCCACACCCAGTCACCATCCGAACTGGTCAGGCTTCCCGTTTCCTGTCCATCATAAACATAAGGAAAGGTGCCATAGTCAAACCATCGATTATTTCGGGCGGAATTGATGTCAGGGATACAGGCACGTAAATGATGAAGATCGCTACCAGCCCCTAGGGTGTTATTGTCTACACTTCCAATACCCCGGGACGATGACCAGACATGTTCACGGTTCCAGGTTACCCCTGAATCCCACACGCCACTGACGCTATGATCGGAATAGATGACTCGCACATTCCCGGATATTGAAGGATCCGCATCCGCTTCATCCAGGATATAACGGGCATCACCATAAAATTTTTCCGTGTGCCCCTTGATGATGGTATTGAGAGCTGTTTTTAAACCGGAGCCGCTTAGTCCGGCAGCAGAGTCATAATAACCCACCGGTATTTGAGCATTGGTTATACTGACTAATAAAAAAATAATACTTAGGGTTGTTGCTTTTTTTCTCACTTGAATTTTACCTTTCACTATTGACACCGTCTACGGGGAAATCATCGGGAAGTATTTTACCCCTCATAGGAAGTTCAATTTAAGATGTTCATACATGAATTCATAACTACTTAGGTTGAACAGGAAAGAACACATCCCAATTCTTAAGCGTGTCCTCAGAGGCGTGCTGGCTGGCTTCTTTTTTATTTCGACCTTCACCAAAGCCAACAATGGTTCCATCGATTGAAACCTGGATCATATACAAGGGATCATGGTCAGGGCCAGTGGTTTTAGTAACCTCAAAATCCGGATTCCCCATTTTCAGCCGTTGACATTTTTCTGCCAACTGTCCCTTAAAATTAAAAGATTGGAGTTCAGCGGCATAATCAGGCTTTTCATCAATGACATGCTTCATAACAAATCTTGAAGCAGCGGGAAAACCACCATCCATATAGATGGCTGCAATGAGTGACTCAACCACATCCGCCATGATGGAGTCATTATCACGTTGACCGCTGTGACGACTTGAGTCACTGAGTAAGATCCATCCACTCAAATCAAGTTTTGCTGCACATTCAGCCAGATAACCCCCATTAACAAGAATGGTTCGATACTTGGTTAAGGTTCCTTCATTCAAGTGGAGGTGTGTTTTGAACAGGTAGTCTGATACCACCAATTGAAGGACGGCATCTCCAAGAAATTCAAGCCGTTCATATGAATATTGAATATTATTTTGACTGGCAAAAGAACTGTGTGTCAGAGCACGCTCCAAGAGGTGAGGCTCTTTGAACGTATATCCCAATGTTTTTTGAATACTAGGTAAATTTTTGGATAAGGCCTTAGATACTTTGACCTTTTGTGGTGTCTTACGAAAAAATTTCCCCAAAAAATTCATAGGACTATGATCAGGCTTTGAACCCCTTTACTGCGAGTACTGCGTTGTGTCCACCAAAACCAAAGGAATTGCTAATGCCAGCATTGACTGTACGCTGTGTAGCAACTTTGGGTGTATAGTCCAGATCACATTCATCACAAGGGTTCTCATGGTGAATTGTAGGAGCAATTGTATTGGTTTGGATCGTTTTAACCAGTGCTGCTAGCTCGATACCACCTGAGGCTCCCAATAGGTGACCTGTCATAGATTTTGTGGAACTCACAGCCAGTTTATAGGCGTGGTCACCAAAAACATTCTTAATGGCGTAGGATTCATTCTTATCGTTGGCCGGGGTGGATGTACCATGAGCATTGATATAATCGATATCTTCAGGAACTAGATCACCATCATCAAGGGCCATTTTCATGGCTCGTTGGGCGCCCTCACCTTCCGGTGCTGGACTGGTGATATGATGTGCATCGGCTGTCATCCCAAACCCAGAAAGTTCAGCCAAAATAGTTGCACCTCTTGCCTGAGCATGTTCCAAACTTTCCAGAACAAAGACACCACCGCCTTCACCCATAACAAAACCATCGCGTGCCTTATCAAAGGGACGGCTAGCTGATTCAGGATCAGGATTGAATGTGAGGGCCTTCATATTGGCAAAACCGGCAAATCCCATGGTTGTCAAGGCAGCATCAGCACCACCGCAGACAACAACATCTGCATCACCGTAGCGGATGGATCTTAATCCAAGTCCAACAGCATGGGCAGCTGTAGCACAAGCTGAGTTAACTGAAAAATTGGGACCTTTTAAACCCCAGATAATGGAAACAAATCCGGCTGCGATATCAGGGATCATCATGGGGATGAAAAACGGACTCACTCTTCGATGTCCACGTTTAACCAGCATACTATGCTGTTCCTCAAAGGTATGTAAACCGCCAACACCACTTCCTATGATCACTCCAATTCGGGAAAGGTCTTCGTTTTCTAGATCCAAACCACTTTGATTGATGGCAGCTTTAGCTGAGTGAACGGAATAGCGGGTAAAAGGGTCCATGCGACGTGCTTCTTTAAAATCAACCACATCATCGATACTAACAGCGTCTTTGACAGCCGCTGCCACAGTTGCATTGTAGCCAGATTCAACCAGCCAATCTTGAGTAGTCACTCCATTGGTGCCAGCAACAAGATTATCCCAAAAGGTATCCACCTCATTACCAAGAGGAGAGACAACACCCATACCGGTGATTACAACACGTTTCTTCATGGTGCTCCTTTATATAAAAACTGGATTCACCGTTAAGCCTGACCCAATGTCTGACCTGTCGGTGAATCCAGCTTTCAAGCAAATTTTTAAGACTAGAAGCTTATCCGAGCTTACTATCTACGTATTGAACTGCTTTCCCAACTGTTGTGATGGTTTCAGCATCTTCATCGGGAATTTCAATATCAAAAACTTCTTCAAGTTGCATAATCAACTCAACGGTGTCTAAAGAGTCAGCACCTAGATCATCAATGAAAGAGGCTTCTTCAGTGATCTTGGCAGCATCTACACCTAATTTTTCTACAATAACTTCACGTACTTTTTCAAAAGTTGACATATTATTCTGTCCTCCTAACTTTCTGTTCTATCCTTGCATGACCAGGCCACCATCTACATTAAAGACCTGACCGGTGATATACCCAGCTTGTTCAGACCCCAGAAATGCAACCAAATTGGCAACATCCTGTGACTCGCCAATGCGACCTAGTGGAATCTGCGCAAACAATTTTTCTTTGGCATCATCCGTGATCGCTTCCGTCATATCGGTGGCAATATAACCAGGTGCAACAGCATTCACAGTGATTCCTCTTGACCCAACTTCCTTCGCTAATGACTTGGTAAAGCCAATGATACCTGCTTTAGAAGCAGCGTAATTCGCCTGTCCAGGATTACCCATCTGGCCAACGATGGAAGTGATATTTATAATTCGACCACCCCTGAGTTTTAAGAAATTTCGCAGGAGGGATTGAGACATATTAAAGACACTTTTAAGATTGATATTCATGACGTCATCCCATTGCTCTTCCTTCATGCGCATCATGAGATTATCACGAGTAATACCAGCATTATTGACCAAAATATCGACTTGGCCATATTTTTCCATAGCTGCACCAGCTAAAGCTTTGCAGTCAGCCGCTAAGGATACGTCAGCCGCTACTCCCAGGCACTCATAGCCCTTGGATTCAAAATCTTTTTGAACGGTTTCACAATCTTCTGCTTTTCGACTACTGACGACAATCGTTGCTCCAAGTTCTGCCAGTTTTAGTGCGATCTCATGTCCAATACCGCGTGTAGAGCCAGTGACGATGGCGACCTTGCCCTTAAAATCAATCATGATATTGCCTCCAATTGTTCTAATGTTCCCATCCCAGCGACCGTAGTTTCTCGTTTGACACGACGAATCAAGCCTTGTAATACGCGACCAGGCCCAACTTCAATAAACTCATCAATACCCTCTTTGAGCATTGTCTCCACACTGTCTTCCCAGAGCACTGGGTTTTCCAGTTGCTCAATCAAGTTGGATTGAATCTTTTGTGCGTCTGACGTTGGACTTGCATCCACATTTGCCACAATGGGGACTTTTGCTTGATTGAAAGTTGCCTGACTGATGGCTTCTTGCAGCCCTTGAATCGCTGGCGCCATGAGAGGTGAGTGAAATGCTCCACTTACATTCAGAGCAACGACTTTCCTCGCACCTACTTCCTTGGCAATCTCCATAGCGTATTGTACTGCAGTAACTTCTCCGGAAATAACAATTTGTCCGGGGGAATTAAAATTTGCGGCTTGAACAATTCCACGGGAACTGGCTTGTTCACATGCTTTTTCAACATCCTCTCGGGATAAGTTGAGAATTGCAGCCATGGTTCCACTTTGTGCTTCACCGGCAGCTTGCATTCCTTCTGCCCTCACTTTGACAATGGAGAGAGCATCCTCAAAACTAAGGACCCCTGCTGCATATAATGCTGAATATTCTCCGAGACTGTGACCGGCAACGAGTTGGAATTCGAATGTGTCAGGTAGCTGAGAGAAAAATGCCGCAGACGTTATAAATAATGCAGGTTGAGTAATTCTGGTCTCAGTTAATTTTTCCAAAGGCCCATTGAAAGTGATGTCCGCAATATCAAACCCCAGGATATCCCGAGCGTTAGAATACATTGCCTGAATTTCTGGGTACTTGTCAAAAACATCTTGTCCCATGCCAACAAATTGGGATGCCTGTCCAGGAAAAATGAGTGCGCGTTTCATAGCTTAAGCCTTTTTACTAGGTCCATAACGAAGCAGGATACTTCCCCAGGTATAGCCAGCACCAAATGCTGCTAAAAGTACTAGATCACCATCTTTAATTCGTTTTTCACGGACAACCTCATCCAATCCAATAGGCAAGGTACCTGCAGTGGTATTTCCATACTTGTCAATATTCAACAGAACCTGTTCATCAGTGAAACCAGCCTTGCGTGCTGCCATATCAATGATTCGTTTATTGGCTTGGTGTGGGATGAAGATGTTGACATCTTCTGCCTTAAAATTATTCTTCTCCAGAATCTCTACGCTGACATTCGCCATGTCATTCGAGGCACGCTTAAAAACTGATCGTCCATCCTGATAGATAAAATGCTCACGAGCGTCAACAGTCTCATGAGTTGCCGGTTTTCTACTACCACCTGCTTTCATGTGTAGCGCATCAGCACCTGATCCGTCAATCAAGAGCAGATCATCAATGATACCATAATTTTCATCTTCAGTAGGTTCGAGTAGAACTGCTCCACCACCATCACCAAAAAGGATGCAAGTATTTCTATCAGTGTAATCCAGGATTGAGCTCATTGTATCAACACCAACAACGATGACCTTTTTGTGTCCCGTTTGAATCAACGAGGCGCCAGATTTTAGTGCGAATAGAAAACCAGAGCAGGCGCCGGATAAATCATAACCCCAGGCTTTGCTTGCACCGATCTTATCCTGTATTAAGGCAGCGGTCGACGGGAATAGCATATCCGGTGTCACCGTGGCAACAATAATAGCATCGATCTCTTCGGCCTTGGTGCCCGTTTCTTTCAATAGTTTTGTGACAGCCTTGACACTCATATCTGAGCTAGCTTCACCCTCAGCGGCAACACGACGTTCGCGGATACCCGTACGGGAAACGATCCACTCGTCATTTGTATCAACCATTTTTTCAAGGTCAGCGTTGGTCAAGATTTTTTCAGGTACATATGATGCGACACCAGTTATTGCAGCTCTGATCATTTATTTATTCCTACTTAAAATTAGTGATGTATAATTTGTTCATCCATATCCGTATAGGTAATACTGGATAAAGATTCTGTAATTTCCTGCTCAATCGTATCGATTAAATTTGAGTTTACCAGACGTTGAGCTTCAAATAGTGCGTTTTTTATACCTATCTCATTCGAGCTTCCATGAGCAATTAGGGAAACACCCTTAATGCCCAGTAGGGGTGAACCACCATAATTGTTGGGGTCAAAGATCCCTACTAACTCTGTAAAGACGGGTTTGATCAATCTTGCTCCAATCAGACGACTCGGTCTATCCAATCGATTCTTGATCATGGTGAAGAGTGTTTTAAATGTGCTTTCAGCTAACTTAAGCGAAACATTCCCCGTAAACCCATCCGTTACAATGACATCAAATTTATTGTTGAAAATGTCTCGTCCTTCAGCATAACCATGAAAGTCAATATTGGCAGCCTCGAGTAAGCGTTTGGCTTCTTTTACGAGGGGTGTCCCTTTGTCTGCCTCTTCTCCAATACTCATCAGCGCAACACGTGCCTTATCCGTCTTATTGATGTGTTTATAGACAATACTGCCCATGATTCCATACTGGAGTAAGTTTTTAGGTTTTGCTTCTGCTACTGCTCCAACATCCAGTAACAGTGTAACTCCCTCCTCATGAGGCATGAATGCACTGACTGCTGGTCGATCAACGCCTTTAATCCTACCCAGGATAAGTAAGGAGTATGTCATGGTTGCACCCGTATTTCCTGCAGAAATAAAGGCATCACCTTCCCCGGATTTAACCAATTCAATACCCACGCGTAAAGACGAATCTTTTTTTAATTTGTATGAACGAGTTGGAGAATCATCCATACCAATAATTTGGGATGCATGTTGGATATGTAATCGGGGGTTGTTAAACGATCGTGATTGAAGCTCCTGCTTGATAATGTCTTCTTGACCAACCAGAATCACCTCACCAGTACTTCGGGGATCATTCAAGTACTGAATGGCACCCTCAATATTGATAAAAGGGGCGTTATCGCCCCCCATAGTATCAACCACAATTTTCATTGAAAAGATCAGACCTCTTTGGGAATGATAACCTGTTTTCCTTTGTAGTATCCACAATGTGGACATACGCGGTGTGGTAATTTTGGTTCACTGCAATTTGAGCAAGTGATGAGACCAGCAAGAGTAGCCTTCCAGTGGGTACGACGTTTATCTCTTTTGGCCCGCGATGTTTTTCTTTTTGGTACAGCCACGAGTTAAAATCTCCTATTCATTGAACATATCTTTAAGCTTAGCCCAACGCTCATCCGGTTTCGCCTTACTCTCCAAACTCTTTCTAAGGGTTTGGCCGGCCTCACAATCAGGACCGCATATATGCGAAATAGGGATAGCTAACAACAAGGTATCATGAATATAAGGATAGAGATCAAACTCAGTCTGGCGTCCAGGGAGTAGAATGATTTCATCGCTTTCATTGTCATCTAGATGCTTTGGGTTGTAGGTAAGGATTAATTCAAAGGCTCCCTTAATGGTGTCCTCAAATTTTTCCATTCCAAGCCCACAAATGAAGACTCCGGTACAGGTAATTTCACCCTGGAGATAAAAAATCTGGTCCTGTTTATCTACGTCCAACTTGAGTTCCACGCTGTGTGGTTCCCAGTCAATAGACTCATCGTGTTGTAGTTGTGCTACGCTGTCAAAGATCTGCTCTGATCTGCCTCTCGGCAGTGTGTTCAAACTTATCTTCATTGTCAAAGCCGCGCAATATAGTTGGGAGTTGTTCGCATGTCAAACGTTTGATGTTCAAGCATTTAAGTCCTCTCGCAGAGCTCGCAGAGTCGCAAAGTGTTGATAATTATGAGAATAGCACACATCTCTGTAAATAATTGTGTTTAATGTTGTTAGCATAATATTTATTGACTAATATGTCACTTATACCGAGTCAACAACTCCAGTATTTTAAGAATAATTAGGTGATCTTGTCCCACTTTTTGAAAGTTCCTATAGAATTTATCTGTGTTCATCAGTGTCAATCTGTGGCTAAAATCGTTTTCATGTAATGGCCTATCAGGGCTGCATGATTGCTTCAATCTCACTAATAGTTTTTGGAATATTTGCACTCAAAACACGATGTCCTTTGGCTGTCACAAGGATATCATCCTCGATACGTATCCCTATATTCCACCATTTAGAGTCAATATCTTCAGATTCTGAGATATATATCCCCGGTTCAACAGTTAGCACCATGCCTGCCTTTAATTTATATGGTTTGCCATCTTCATCCATACGTCCACCAGCATCGTGGACATCCAAACCTAACCAATGAGAAGTCCCGTGCATAAAATATTTACGGTAGGCCCGAGTAGTAACCAAGGTTTCGATATCACCTTTTAACAAACCTAAATCCACCAGACCTTTGGTGATTACTTCCGTGGCAATATGGTGTGGTTCTCTAAATGTTACCCCAGGTTTAATGATGGCAATCGCCGCTAACTGAGCATCCAGTACTATCTGGTAGATCTGGGCCTGTTCAGGGCTGAATTTTCCACTAATGGGAACCGTTCGACTGATGTCGGCAGAATAATAGTCCCATTCAGCACCAATATCCATAAGCAGGATATCTCCTTGAATTAATTCAGCCCTATTTTCGGAATAATGTAGAAATGTTGAGTTTTTACCCGCTCCAACTATGGATGGGAACCCAAGCCGGACCGCCCCTCGCTTTTTGAAGCCATATTCAATCTCGGCTTGAACTTCGTACTCATATTTCAGACTAGGAATCTTAGTTAAAGCATCTGTCAGCGATTTACCTGAGATTTCAATCGCTTTCTCTAATGCCAGTACTTCAGCCTCTGATTTTATTAATCGATGTGATTTGAGTAAAGAGGATGCATCCTGAATAATGGACGGCTTCATTGGGTTCTGCTCCAGTGCTTTTTCAAATTCAGGCTGGAAATCTTTGTGCTGCCCATATGAAACGACTAGACGATCATAGCCTCTTATTAATTTCTGAGAATGTTTAATAAAATTAGTGTAAATAAGGACTGTATCTACGCCTGGAAGTATTGCTGCTTCATCCACTCCTTGTCGCGGGCCTGTCCATATCTCTCTACTTGGGTTTCTTTCAGTAACAAAGAGAGTCACTTCAGGATTATTTGAATCTTCATCCTGGGGAGCTAGAACCAGGACAGCATCCATATCAGTCCATCCGGTAAGGTAGAAAAAGTTGGATTCCTGTCGATAGGGATATTCCACATCATGATTTCTTAGCACTTCGGGAGCTGAATGGAATACAGCCACCGCATGTAGTTCACGTAATTCACTCAATAGGATGGCACGTCTTCTCGCAAATTCATCCCTGGGCAATTTGTCGTGTTTTGACATCCCGAAGGTGATACCAACCAGAAGTAATAATAGATAAAGAGTCTGTTTATAAAACATTGGGCTTTCTTATTCGACTATTTTATAGGTTGAACGGGCTACCTTGACGGGAACAGCATTAAAATGCCACCATTCATTTGATATATTTTTAAACCCTGCATCTGTCATGACTTTTCTCAGTAGTTTTCGGTTCTCTATCTGTTTGGGACTTAATTTGCCTTCATCCAGAAACTGGACTTCATATTTAGGTTGGGCTAATTTCCCAAAATAATCAAAAGGAGTGCCCATATCCAGAGGGATTCCATCGTTGGTAGCTATTGTCAGGTCTACTGCAGAACCGTAATTATGAACAGACCCACGGTCAGGGTTAGCAACATAGCCTTGAGAAGGGGTGCCAACAACCAGAGCCCACATGATCCGCTGGACAGAGCGGGGACGAGCTCCATCATAAACGAGGAGAGAGAGCTCAGGATGTATTTTCTTGAGCGAATTTTGAGCTTCACTCAACATTTTAGCGGCCTTCGGTTGAAGATAGCAATTCTCCAGATCACCGTAGGTGTCCTTCCCAAGAAAGTTATCTGTGCTTGAGTATTTTAGCTCAACCAGGATGTCTGGAGCCAGTATATGGATGTTAACCAAGCCCTGGGCTTGTAGCTTCGTCTCAAGCTCTTGAGCATGATTTATCTGACTGAAACTAACCGTTGAGAAACTGAGAAGGAGAAACAGGCATGTGTATAAGGCTTTAATTTTCACGGCCACAAGATAGTTAAGTGATGTACCTTCCGCCAGTCTCGAACCCCAAAATCGGCTAAACTTAGGAACTGACACATTTATCAAACTCAAAAGCTGACAAAACCAACTATCTCATATACGAGAATAATTTCCCACTTTTCAGATTAAACATGGGATGAAATAGGTCACGAATTCAGTTTTTTAAAGGGAAGTTGTTGATATTCAGTAAATGCATGAAATTTTAGGTTAAAAGATCAACCATTTCCTTAAAACCCCATTTACTTTGGCATACACTTTGTAAATACAGTATTTCAGAATACGGAAATGATATTCAATGAAATTAAATCAAAATAGTAGCGATCAGCCCAAGTGCCTTTCAAATGAGACCTTGTTCTCACCTAGAGAGGTTGCTCAGAAATTGCATATTTCTGTGGAAACTTTAAGGCTCTATGAGAGAGAAGGGCTCTTTGTACCCTACAAATTGTCTTCAGGACATCGCCGGTTTACTAAGGCAGATGTTGACTGGATTGAATGTATTCAAAGACAGATTCATGAAAATAAACTTAATTTTGCAGGGATTAGGTACCTCTTGTCTCTTTTACCCTGCCATGAAATGAAACCCTGCTGTATTGAAGATGTAGCGGCATGCCCCGCAGGTAGTAAGAGTTGCAAACCCTGTTGGGACTTCGAAGATACGCCTTGTAGGGCTAACGGCGAAAACTGTAGAACTTGTGTGGTTTACCAACAAGTTTTGAATATTGATAAACTAAAAGAAATCTTATCGGTGAAATTCAAATGCGACTAATAAAGACTTTTTCAATATTAAGCATACTTTTATTTGGATTCCTGTTTGTGGGTTGTGACGCTATTACCCCGCAGGATGGTGACCTGGTTGACTACAGTTGCGAGGGTTGTCATACCAATAAAGGGACTTTGGATGATATTATTGATGTGTTAGTCCTTGACCCGCCGGTTGAGGGACATGAGGCGCCTGGTTGAGGCGGCGGAGCAGTGCCGTTGGCACTAACGGATAAGGTTTGGATCAGATTGAATGCTATCCGCAACGTGGAATCCTACACAGATATTGACCCAACTCATGCCAGTATCGGATGTTCAGGCTGTCACGGAGGATTCTCTCCAGTAGATGCAGTGGATGATACATCGGCCTACCGTGCTGCTCACAGGGGGATGAAACGCGATCCTTCTGCAATTGGTGAAGATGGCTGTAGTGGTGGATTGTGTCATGCAGATATTGTTCGTCGCAATGAGACCAGCATTCACAGCAACTTGTGGGGCGAGAAAGCTCATGTCGCCTTGAGAAATGGCTATGAAACTTTTGAAGAATGTCCGGCAGAGATTCAGGATGGATTCACCAAAGATTGTTCAGGGTGTCATACCACTTGTGGACAATGTCA